>NZ_JBSHDU010000046.1:0-67604 GCF_053616475.1 Streptomyces sp. NPDC055815
GCCGGGAGCCGGGCGCGCCACCAGGTTCTGTACGGCCGTCAGGCCAGGCCCGCCACCAGGTCGGCGACGCTCTTGCGGCGGCCGGTGAAGAACGGGACCTCCTCGCGGACGTGCATCCGCGCCTCGGAGGCGCGCAGGTGGCGCATGAGGTCGACGATGCGGTGCAGCTCGTCGGCCTCGAAGGCGAGGAGCCACTCGTAGTCGCCGAGCGAGAAGGAGGCGACCGTGTTGGCGCGGACGTCCGGGAAGCCGCGGGCCATCTTGCCGTGGTCGGCGAGCATGCGGCGGCGGTCCTCGTCGGGCAGCAGGTACCAGTCGTAGGAGCGCACGAAGGGGTACACCGAGACGTAGTCGCGCGGGTTCTCGTCGGCCAGGAAGGCCGGGATGTGCGACTTGTTGAACTCGGCGGGGCGGTGCAGCGCCATGTTCGACCAGACCGGCTCCAGGGCGCGGCCCAGCTTGGTGCGGCGGAAGAGGTTGTACGCCTCCTGGAGCTCGTCGCTCGTCTCGGCGTGCCACCAGATCATGACGTCGGCGTCGGCGCGCAGACCGGACAGGTCGTACGTGCCGCGGATCGTGATGTCCTTGGCCGCGAGCTGGTCGAACAGCTCCTGGACCTCGTCGGCGTAACCGCCGCGGTCCTCGGGGAGAACGTCGCGCAGCTTGAAGACGGACCACAGGGTGTAGCGGATGACCTCGTTGAGGTCCTTCGCCTTCTTACCGGCGTTCGGGATCTTTTCGGGCGCACTCATACGCCTATTCTCGCCCGTCACAGGGAGTGCCCCGCACCGGGGTCGGCCGTTTTCGACGTGGCGATGATCTCGTCGGCCGCGCGGTGGGCGGAGGCGATGCAGGCGGGGATGCCGACGCCGTCGTACGCGGCGCCCGCGAGGCGCAGTCCGGGGAGGCCTGCGACGGCCGCGCGGACCCGGGCGACGCGGGCCAGGTGGCCCACGGGGTACTGGGGCAGGCCGCCGGTCCAGCGGGTGACCGTGGACGCGACGGGGCGGGCGGCGAGGCCGGTGGCGGCGGCGAGGTCCTTGAGGGAGGCGGCGACGAGGTCGGAGTCCTCGCGGTGGACCTGCTCCTCCTCGCCGTGGCGGCCGACGGAGGTGCGCAGCACGAACAGGTCGGGGGCGGAGTCGGCGACCCACTGCCACTTCTGGGCGGAGAACGTGGAGGCCTTGATGGTGTGGCCGTCGACGGGTGGAACGAGGAACCCCGAGCCCGGCAGGGCGGGAAGGCCTGTGCCTTCCAGGGCGGGCATGTCGGTGCGGCGGAAGGCGAGGGTGATCAGGGCCATGGAGGCGTAGTCGACGGCGGCGAGCTCGGCGGCCGCGTCGGGGGCGTGGCCGCCGAGGAGTCCGGCGGTGATGCCGGCGGGGGTGGCGAGGACGACGGCGTCGGCGTCGAGGGTCCGGTCCGGGGTCACGACCTGCCAGCCGGTGTCGCCGGTGCGGAGGAGGGCGGTCACGGGCGTTCCGGTGCGGATCTCGCCGCCGGCGGCGCGGATCGCGTCGGCGACCGCGCCGGGGAGGGTGCCGATGCCGCCCCGGATGCCGAGGAAGGCGGAGCCGCCGAGGCCGGTGGCGGCGCCCGCCGCGTCGGTGGGGGTGGCGGCGCCGGCCCGCTGGACGGCGTGCACGGCGGCGGTGAGCGTGGGGTGGACGCGGGCGGCCTCGAAGAGGGCGGGGACGGCGGCCTTCATCGAGATGCGGTGGGCGTCACCGGCGTACACGCCGCCGAGGAGGGGCTCGACGAGCCGGTCGACGACCTCGTGGCCCATGCGGGCGGCGACGTACGCGCCGATGGCGATGTCCTCGCCGATCTCGGTGGGCGGCAGTTCCAGGTCTCCGCCGACGCGGCGCACGCCCTCGGCGGAGAGGAGGCCCTGGACGGCGGCGGGGTCGCCGGGGACGCCCATGACGTGGCCCTTGGGCATGGGGACGAGCTCGCCGCGGGACCAGACGGACGCGGTGGTCGTCGCGGGGGCCTGGAGCCGGTCGCCGAGGCCGACGGCGCGGGCGAGGGCGACGGCCTCGGGGCGGCGGGCGAGCAGCGACTCGGCGCCGAGGTCGACGGGCGCGCCCGCGATCTCGCCGGCGAGGAGCTTGCCGCCGAGCCGGGCGTCCGCTTCGAGGAGGGTCACCCGGTGGCCGGCGAGGGCCAGCCGGTGGGCGGCCGCGAGTCCGGCGATCCCGCCTCCGGCGACGACGACATGAGGCCCGGCGTGGTGTCCGTGCGTCCCGGCGTGCTGTCCCGTGGTGTCCGCGTTCATGGCACCACTCTCTCAAATCGCCCGCCCGGTCCCGTTCCGAGGCCGGACCGTGACCGCATCGCTACCGCCCGGGGGCAACCCGTACGAGGGGCCCGTACGTCCAAGAGGCATCACTCACCACCATCCCTGGGGGGAACCCGTGCGGGCAGCGAGAACGAGAACGGCGGCGGCCGTTCTGCTGACGGCTTCACTGGTCCTGACCGGCTGCGGCGCCGGCGCCACCGACACGGCCGCGGACAGCAAGGGCGGCGGCATGGCGGCGGCGAAACCCGCCGACACGGCGGCCGAGGGGGCGGCCGACAGCGCCCCGGGCGCGGCGGGGAAGCCCGCGGCGAAGGTGCCCGCGCAGCAGCACGTCATCCGTACCGCCGAGCTCTCCGTCGAGGTGAAGGACGCCGCGAAGGCGCTGGCCGCGGCCCGCCGGGCGGCGACCGACGCGGGCGGGCACGTGGAGAACGAGACGACGGAGCGGGTCGACGACTCCCGGCTCACCTCGCAGATCGTGCTGCGGGTGCCGCAGGAGCGGTACGACTCCGTCCTCACCGAGCTGGCGGGCGCCGGGAAGCTGCTCGACCGCAAGGCCTCCGCCAAGGACGTCACCGACCAGGTGGTGGACGTGGAGAGCCGGATCGCCACCCAGCGGGCGAGCGTGGCGCGGGTGCGGACGCTGATGGACCGGGCGGAGAAGCTGTCCGACGTGGTGACCCTGGAGGGCGAGCTGAGCCGCCGCCAGGCGGACCTGGAGGCGCTGCTCGCCCAGCGCGACTCGCTGAGGGACCGGACGACGATGGCGACGATCACCCTGCGGCTCCTCGAACCCGAGAAGCCGTCGGCGGAGGAGAAGGAGGCGGGCCGTCCCGGCTTCGCGGACGCCCTGAGCGGCGGCTGGTACGCGCTGGTGGGCGCCGCGGCATGGATCGGCGTCGTCCTGACCGCGCTCGCGCCGTGGCTCGCGGTGGCCCTGGTCGTCTTCGTCCTGTGGCGCCGCCTGGTCCGGCCGCGCCTCGCGGCCCGCGGCCCCCGCCCGGCGGGCGCGGCCCCGGCGGCGCCGGACGCCCCGCGCAACGCCGCCGGAGCTGCCCTGGCCCCCGGGGCGGCCCCCGAGTCCCCGGCGACTCCCCGGCCCCGGGAGGCCCCCGAGAAGTAGCGTCTCCCCCATGAGCGAACGACTGGTGGTCATCGGTGGCGACGCGGCGGGCATGTCCGCCGCGTCGCAGGCGCGCAGGCTCAAGGGCCCCGGGGAGCTGGAGATCGTCGCCTTCGAGCGCGGGCACTTCTCCTCGTACTCGGCCTGCGGCATCCCGTACTGGGTCGGCGGGGACGTGGCGACGCGCGGGGAGCTGATCGCGCGCTCCCCCGAGGAGCACCGGGCCCGTGACATCGACCTGCGGACGCGGACCGAGGTGACGGAGATCGACGTCCCGGGGCAGCGGGTCCGCACACGGGACCTGGAGGCGGGTACGGAGGCGTGGACGGGCTTCGACAAGCTGGTGATCGCGACCGGGGCCCGGCCGCTGCGCCCGCCGATGCCGGGGATCGACGCGGCCGGGGTGCACGGGGTGCAGACCCTCGACGACGGCCAGGCGCTGCTCGACTCGCTGTCCGGCACGCCGGGCCGGCGGGCGGTGGTCGTCGGCGCCGGGTACATCGGCGTGGAGATGGCGGAGGCCCTGCTGAACCGGGGCTACGAGGTGACGGTCCTGACGCGGGGCGAGCAGCCGATGGCGACGCTCGATCCGGACATGGGGCGGCTCGTGCACCGGGCGATGGACGGGCTCGGGATCAGGACGGTCGCCTCGGCGCAGGTCACGAAGATCCTCACGGGCGATGGGGGTACCTCCCTGCTCGAGCGCAGCCGAGAGCTCGGGGGAGGCCGGGTGCGGGCGGTGGCGACGGACGCCGAGGAGTACCCGGCGGACGTGGTGGTGCTCGGCACGGGTGTGGTGCCGGAGACCTCGCTCGCGCGGGCGGCGGGGCTTCCCCTGGGGGTGTACGGCGGGCTGCTCACCGATCTGGCCATGCGGGTCAGGGGCCACGGGAACATCTGGGCGGGCGGTGACTGCGTGGAGGTCCTGGACCTGGTCTCGGGCCGGGAGCGGCACGTGCCCCTCGGCACGCACGCGAACAAGCACGGTCAGGTCATCGGCTCCAACGTGGGCGGCGGCTACGCGACCTTCCCGGGCGTGGTGGGCACGGCGGTGTCGAAGGTGTGCGACCTGGAGATCGCGCGGACGGGCCTGCGGGAGAAGGACGCCCGGGAGGTGGGGCTGCGGTACGTGACGGTGACGGTCGAGTCGACGAGCCGCGCGGGCTACTACCCGGGGGCGGCGCCGATGACGGTGAAGATGCTGGCCGAGCAGCGCACGGGCCGGCTGCTCGGGGTGCAGATCGTGGGCCGGGAGGGCGCGGCGAAGCGGGTGGACATCGCGGCGGTGGCGCTCACGGCGGGGATGACGGTGGAGGGGATGACGGCGCTCGACCTGGGGTACGCGCCGCCGTTCTCGCCGGTGTGGGATCCGGTGCTCGTCGCGGCGCGCAAGGCGGTGGCGGCCGTTCGGGCGGCGGAATGACCCGAGCGGCGGAACGACCGGAGGTGACGGATTGCGGCCGAGCGCTCACCATGTGTCACTGATCACATGATCAGACACACGATGCGTGCGCTCTGCGCCGCCACTCTCGTCATAGCCCCGGTCGCCCTCACGGCGACGCCCGCCCACGCGGTGGCCTCGTGCCGGGTCAACGGCATCGCCGTCAACAGCTCGAACGTCGTCGGTACGGCGGGCGCCGACTACATCACCTGCGGCCCGCTGGCCCCCGGTGACGTGGTCGACGGCCTCGGCGGCGGCGACTACATCCGCATCGGCGGCAACGTCGGCGGCGGCGCCGTCGTCAGGGGCGGCACCGGCCGCGACTACCTCCGGGTCGAAGGCTCCGTCGGACCGATGGCCCAGATCCTGGGCGGGGACGACAGCGACTACATCGTCGTCGGACCCAACGCGGGCGCCGTCAACGGCGGCACCGGCTTCGACTTCTGCCGGGTGAGCTCCGGCAACCCGCCGGTCAACTGCGAGGTCTGAGCCCCGCAGTCCCGGTACTCCCCGTCCCCCACGCGGGCGGCCGTCAGACGGCCGTCCGCGTGTGCACGTATTCGACGAGACGCGTCAGGGCGTCCGGGTCCATCGACGGCATGACGCCGTGGCCCAGGTTGAAGACGTGCCCCTCCAGGTCCTTCGCGGCGGCGAGGACCTCGTCGGCCTTGGCCTCCACGACCTCGGGCGAGGCGAAGAGCACGGCGGGGTCCAGGTTGCCCTGGAGGGCCTTGCCGGGGCCGACGCGGCGGGCGGCCTCGTCGAGCGGGACGCGCCAGTCGACACCGACGACGTCCGCGCCCGCCTCGCCCATCAGGCCGAGGAGCTCGCCCGTACCGACACCGAAGTGGATGCGGGGGACGCCGTAGCCGGCGACCGCGTCGAAGACCTTGGTCGAGGCCGGCATCACCGAGCGGCGGTAGTCGGCCGGGGCGAGCGCGCCGACCCAGGAGTCGAAGAGCTGCACGGCCGAGGCGCCCGCCTCGATCTGCACCTTGAGGAAGGCCGAGGTGATCTCGGCGAGGCGGTCGAGCAGGTCGGCCCAGAGCTGCGGGTCGCCGTACATCATCGCCTTGGTGCGCTCGTGGCTGCGCGACGGGCCGCCCTCGACGAGGTAGCTCGCGAGGGTGAAAGGCGCGCCCGCGAAACCGATGAGCGGGGTGTCGCCCAGCTCCTCGGTGAGCATCCCGATGGCCTCGGTGACGTAGTGGACGTCCTCGGGGGTGAGGTCGCGCAGCCGGTCCAGGTCGGCGCGGGTGCGGATCGGGTCGGCGACGACCGGGCCGACGCCGGGCTTGATGTCGAGGTCGAGGCCGATGGCCTTGAGGGGGACGACGATGTCGCTGAAGTAGATCGCGGCGTCGACCTTGTGGCGCCGGACCGGCTGGAGCGTGATCTCGGTGACCAGCTCGGGCCGCATGCACGACTCGAGCATGGGGATGCCCTCGCGGACCTTCAGGTACTCGGGGAGGGAGCGCCCGGCCTGTCGCATGAACCAGACGGGGGTGTGCGGCACCGGCTCGCGTCGGCACGCCTTGAGGAACGCGGAGTCGTACGTCCGCGACTGCTGCTTCGTCTGCTGGCCCTGCGGGCTGTCCTTGGCACTCACGCCCAAATCTTCGCATGTGGCGTGAAGCCGCTCGTCCGGGCCGGGTGTCCCTCCCTGCACGGAGGCCCCGTTCCGCCTACTCTTCCCCGCATGGCTGCGGCTCAGGGACATTTTTCCGATCATTCCGACGGCGATCGAGGGACGGACGAAACGGCGGAGAGCAAGGAGACGAACCCGGTTCCGCCCGCGTTCCGGCGGGCGGTGGAGGCCTTGCGGTCGGCGAGGCTGCGGCCCGAGATCGAGATCGACCCGACCAGGCCGCCGCAGCGGCTCGCCCCGTACGCGTACGCGGTGGAGGCGGCCGTCGTGGAGGGCGAGGAGGACCTGGCGGACGGGCGGCTCGTGCTGCTGCACGATCCGGACGGGCACGAGGCCTGGAAGGGCACGTTCCGCCTGGTGACCCTGATCCGGGCGGAGCTGGAGCCGGAGATGGCGGCGGACCCGCTGCTGCCCGAGGTGTGCTGGTCCTGGCTGACCGGGGCCATGGAGGCTCGGGGGCTCGCGTACGGGGAGGCGAGCGGGACCGTCACGATGGCGGGCTCGCACTATTTCGGTGGTCTCGCGGACCGCAGACCGGCGACCCAGATCGAGATCCGGGCGTCCTGGACCCCGCACGAGGGCCGGGGCGGGGTGCCGGACACGGGGGCACACCTGGCGGCCTGGTGCGATCTGCTCTGCCAGATCGCGGGGCTGCCGCCCGCGGCGGCGGATCCGGGGGCGGGCACGGTGACGGGCGCGGGGGTCGTCTCGCTGCCCCAGCGCCGGGGGCCGCAGGGGGCCTAGGACACCTCCCCGGGGGGTCCCTCGTGGGGGTGACGGGGCGGGGCCCGCTCGTAGGATGATCGATCACGCGTCCGAATTGCCCTAATTGTTACTCACCAAATCGTGATCTTTCCCTAAAGGCGGGCGGCCCAGCTGCCGAAGGAGTCAGTGACCCCTTCACAGCACGGGTTCGCCCCCGGCTTCTTCCCCGAGCCGGCTCCGTCCCGCACCCTTCCCCCCAGGAGGCCTGGTGTCCGTTCTCCTCGAGCAGCCCGCAAGCCTGGTCGCCTACCGCCCGAACAAGCCGACGGCCATGGTCGTCGTGGCCGATCCGCGCGTCCGTTCCACCGTGACCCGCCACCTGTGGGCCCTTGGAGTACGCGACGTGATCGAGGCTTCGTCCATCGCGGAGGCCCGTCCCCGCGTCGGCAACCCGCGCGACATCTGCGTGGCCGACGTCCACCTGCCCGACGGCAGCGGCCTGACCCTGCTGTCCGAGACCCGCGCGGCGGGCTGGCCCAACGGCCTCGCCCTCTCGGCCGCCGACGACATCGGCGCCGTGCGCAACGCCCTGGCGGGCGGCGTGAAGGGCTATGTCGTCACCGGAACCCGGACCAACATCGGTCACCCGACCCGCCCCGGCGCCGCCCCCATCGGCGCCGCGGCGGCCCGTCTCGGCCACCGCCGCCCCCCGGGTGCCCCGAGCCACCCGGGCGGCTACCGCGAGCTCTCCGGCCGTGAGGTCGAGGTGCTGCGGCTCGTCGCGGAGGGCCAGTCGAACAAGGCGATCGGCGTCTCCATGGGGCTCTCCGCCCTCACCGTCAAGAGCCACCTCGCCCGCATCGCCCGCAAGCTGGGCACCGGGGACCGCGCCGGCATGGTCGCGGTCGCCCTGCGGACGGGGATCATCCACTGACGGCCGGTGGACACGGGCCCGCGCCTGTCGACGGAACGTTCCGTCGACAGGCGCTTGCCGTTCACCGATACCCTTGACACGTGACCGACGCCCAAGAGACCGCAGCAGACACAGCACTGCGCACCACCGGGGGCGGCCCCCCGGACGACGATGTCCCTGCGAATGGGCTTCCGATCCCGTTGCTGGAGCCCCGCGAGGGGATTCCGCCCGTCGTCGAGACCGAGGACGCCCTCGCCGAGGTGATCGCCGCGTTCGCCGCCGGAAGCGGACCCGTGGCCGTGGACGCCGAGCGCGCCTCCGGCTACCGCTACGGCCAGCGCGCCTATCTCGTCCAGCTCCGCCGCGAGGGCGCGGGCACCGCGCTGATCGACCCCGTCGGCTGCCCCGACCTCTCGGGGCTCGGCGAGGCGCTCGCGGGCACCGAGTGGATCCTGCACGCCGCGACCCAGGACCTCCCCTGCCTGCGCGACATAGGCATGCTCCCCACCTCGCTCTTCGACACCGAGCTCGCCGGGCGCCTCGCGGGCTTCCCGCGGGTCGGCCTCGGCGCGATGGTCGAGTCCGTCCTCGGCTACGCCCTGGAGAAGGGCCACTCCGCCGTCGACTGGTCCACCCGCCCGCTGCCCGAGCCGTGGCTGCGGTACGCGGCGCTCGACGTCGAGCTGCTCGTCGACCTGCGGGACGCCCTGGAGAAGGAGCTCGACCGGCAGGGGAAGCTGGAGTGGGCCCGCCAGGAGTTCGACGCGATCGCCTCGGCACCGCCGGCCCCGCCGCGCAAGGACCCGTGGCGCCGGACCTCCGGCATGCACAAGGTGCGCCGCCGGCGTCAGATGGCGGTCGTACGGGAGCTGTGGACGGCCCGTGACAAGGTCGCCCAGCGGCGTGACGTCTCCCCCGGCAAGGTGCTGAGCGACGCCGCGATCGTGGAGGCGGCGCTCGCGGTGCCGGTGAACGTGGGCGCGCTCCTCGCGCTGCCCGGCTTCGGCAACCGGATGAACCGCCGCCAGCTGGAGCAGTGGCAGGCCGCCGTGGACCGGGCCAGGGCCCTCCCGGAGAGCGAGCTGCCCCAGCCGGGCCAGCAGGTCGCGGGCCCGCCCCCGCCGCGCGCCTGGGCGGACAAGGACCCGGCCGCGGCGGCCCGCCTCGCGGCGGCGCGCACGGCGGTCTCGGCGCTCGCGGAGGAGCTGAACCTCCCGCAGGAGAACCTGATCACCCCGGACACCGTCCGCCGCGTGTGCTGGGAGCCGCCGGCCCCGGCGACCCCGGAGACGGTCTCGGCGGCCCTGTCCGGCTACGGCGCCCGGCCGTGGCAGGTGGAGCTGGTGACCCCGCTGCTCGTGAAGGCGCTGTCGGCGAGCGCGTGACCGGACGGGGAGAGCCCCCGGTGCCCGGAGAGGCGCCGGGGGCTCCGTCGTGCGCTACGCCGGGCTGAGGTTGCCGTCGGTGTCCATGTCGAAGACGCCGTTGGTCTTGCCGTCGACCTTGAGCTGCTTCAGCCAGTGCTTCGAGAGGTGGTGCAGGTTCTTGTGCTGGTTCTCCCACACCACCGAGTGCCCCGCGCAGGCCAGCTTGACCATGAGCTTGTGGGGGCCCTGGATGGCGTCGTAGAGCTCGGGGACCGAGAAGTTGAGTTCCGGGTCGGGGCTGGGCGGTGAGGTGTTCGCCTGGACGTCGCTGTCCCCGTACACGATGAGCACCGGCACGGTTCCGCCGAGCACTCCGCCCTGACCCGCGGTGGTCTTGTTCCATCCCCACCGGACGAAGTTCCTGATCCTGTTGAACCCGGTGGGCGGCCCCCAGGCGCTGCCGATCGGGTCGCACTTCATGACCGCGTCCCAGGCCACGTCGGTGATGTTGGGTTCACGCTGGTCCACGCAGTGCGTCTCGTTGTCCAGGGCCCTGACGAACCCGGTCTTCCCCCCGATGAACATCGGGAAGCCCGGCTGGGGCAGCGGGGACGGCGGGGTGGAGGTGCCGTTGGGCGGGAAGACCGGGGCCAGCAGGAACAGGCTCTCGACCTTGTCGGGGTTGTTGATCGCGTACGGCCCCATGTGGAAGGCGGCGGCGGACCAGCCGATGAAGGAGAGCTTCGCCGTCCCGCACAGGTTCAGGACGAACTTCACGACGGTGTTCAGCTCGTCCCGGTCGCTGTACGAGTTGGTCAGCTGGAACGGGTAGCTCGGCGGGCCCGGCACGAATCCGGGCGGCCTCGGGGTCAGCAGGTGCTGCTGGGCGGGGTTGACGTTGTGGGGGTCGTCCATCTTGGGGCGCGGCGAGAGTCCCGAGCCCTGGAGGTCCATCAGGAAGACGTCGTAGCCGGCCTTCGCCAGCTCCTCGGCCCAGCTGTACGACTTGTACTGGAGGTCGAAGCCCGCGAGCACCGGGATGCTCCGGCCGTGGAGCATCAGGACGGGCTTGCGCGGCTGTCCCGGGGGCGTGCCGTTGCGCTCCCGTACGAAGAGCTTGACGGTCTCGTCCTTGTTCGCCGGGACGGTGGATTTATGGGTGACCTCGTGGTCGGTGGTGACGATCGACATGGGGATCCCTTCTGCGGGCCGGTCGCCGGGGCCTCGTGCCCCGGCCCGGCCAGGCTCCGTCCGCCGGGAAGGGGTCGCCACGGCACAGCGGCCGTCCTGGGCCCATCGGGTTGCCGGACCGTCCCAACGGAGGGGCGCACGGAGGGGGCGCGCGCCGTGGACGGAGTGTGACCTTCACCGCTTGGCCCCCAAGGACTGGGCAGCTTGGTTACCCACAAGTAGCATGGGGGAGCAAGCGCACGCTTAGGCGTGGGCCGCAGCAGCAGTGCCATCCCGCACCCTGGAGGAGAGCCATCGTGCCTCGTACCGTCAGGGACGTCGTCTTCGTCGACGGCGTCCGCACCCCGTTCGGCAAGGCGGGCCCGAAGGGCATCTACCACGAGACCCGCGCCGACGACCTCGTCGTGAAGGCCATCCGGGAGCTGCTGCGCCGCAACCCGGGCCTCGACCCCGCGAAGATCGACGAGGTCGCCATCGCCGCGACCACGCAGATCGGTGACCAGGGTCTGACCCTCGGCCGCACGGCGGGCATCCTGGCCGGGCTGCCGCAGTCGGTGCCGGGCTACTCCATCGACCGCATGTGCGCCGGTGCGCTGACCGCCGTCACCTCCGTCGCCGGTTCGATCGCCTTCGGCGCGTACGACGCCGTCATCGCCGGTGGCGTCGAGCACATGGGCCGCCACCCCATGGGCGAGGGCGTCGACCCGAACCCGCGCTTCGTCAGCGAGAAGCTGGTCGACGAGTCCGCCCTGTTCATGGGCATGACCGCCGAGAACCTGCACGACCGCTACCCGAGCATCACCAAGCAGCGCGCCGACGAGTACGCCGTGCGCTCGCAGGAGAAGGCCGCCAAGGCGTACGCCGACGGCAAGATCCAGCAGGACCTGGTGCCGATCTCGGTGCGCCGCACCGACCCGGCGGGCGGCGAGACCGGCTGGGGCCTGGTCACCGCCGACGAGCCGATGCGCCCGGGCACCACCCTGGAGTCGCTGGCCAACCTGAAGACGCCGTTCCGCGTCCACGGCAACGTCACCGCGGGCAACGCGGCCGGCCTCAACGACGGCGCCACCGCCTCGATCATCGCCTCCGAGGACTTCGCCCGGGAGAACGACCTCCCGGTCAAGATGCGCCTCGTCTCGTACGCCTTCGCCGGTGTCGAGCCCGAGGTCATGGGCTACGGCCCGATCCCGGCGACCGAGAAGGCCCTGGCCAAGGCCGGCCTGACGATCGACGACATCCAGCTCTTCGAGATCAACGAGGCCTTCGCCGTTCAGGTCCTCGCGTTCCTGGAGCACTACGGCATCGCCGACGACGACGCCCGCGTGAACCAGTACGGCGGCGCGATCGCCTACGGTCACCCGCTCGCCTCCTCCGGCGTCCGTCTGATGACGCAGCTGGCCCGCCAGTTCGAGGAGAACCCGCAGGTCCGTTACGGCCTCAACACCATGTGCGTCGGCTTCGGCATGGGCGCGACGGTCATCTGGGAGAACCCCCACTGGGAGGGCAAGTGAGCACCACCGCCGAGCTTCTGAAGGGCGCCGCCGAGCTCTTCCCGGACGAGGTCGTCACCTCGGCCCACGTCCGGCACTTCGAACTCCCGGCCAACGCCGGCAAGTTCGCGCTGATCACGCTGGACAACGGCTTCGACCACACCAAGCCGACCACCTTCGGCCCGCAGTCCCTCGCCAACCTGAACGCGGCGATCGACCAGGTCGAGGCCGAGGCCGCGAACGGTGACATCGTCGGCGTCGGCATCACCGGCAAGCCGTTCATCTTCGCCGTCGGCGCCGACCTCAAGGGCGTCGAGCTGCTCAAGAAGCACGACGAGGCGCTCGCCATCGGCAAGGGCGGCCACGACGTCTTCAAGCGCCTGTCCGCGCTCGCCGTGCCGACCTTCGCGTACTACAACGGCGCGGCCATGGGCGGCGGCGTCGAGGTCGGTCTGCACTGCTCCTACCGCACCGTGTCGAAGGCCCTCCCGGCCTTCTCGCTGCCCGAGGTCTTCCTCGGCCTGGTGCCCGGCTGGGGCGGCTGCGCCATCCTGCCGAACCTGATCGGCGCCGAGAAGGCCGTCTCGGTCATCATCGAGAACTCGCTGAACCAGAACCGCCAGCTCAAGGGCAAGCAGGTCTTCGAGCTCGGCATCGCCGACGCGATCTTCGAGGGCGCCGACTTCCTGGAGCAGTCGCTCATCTGGACCGCCGGTGTCCTCAACGGCTCCGTCGCCGTCGAGCGTCCCGAGGTCGACCGCGGCGAGGCCTGGGACCAGGCCGTCGCCAAGGGCCGCGCCATCGCCGACTCCAAGGTGCACGGCGCCGCCCCGGCCGCCTACCGCGCCCTCGACATCATCGAGGCCGCCAAGGACGGCGACCTGCAGAAGGGCTTCGACGCCGAGGACCAGGCCCTCGCGGACCTGATCATGGGCGGCGAGCTGCGCTCCGGCATCTACGCCTTCAACCTGGTGCAGAAGCGCGGCAAGCGCCCGGCCGGTGCCCCGGACAAGTCCCTGGCCCGCCCGGTCACCAAGGTCGGTGTCGTCGGCGCCGGTCTGATGGCCTCCCAGCTGGCCCTGCTCTTCCTGCGCCGCCTCGAGGTGCCGGTCGTCCTGACCGACATCGACCAGGAGCGCGTCGACAAGGGCGTGGGCTACGTCCACGGCGAGATCGAGAAGCTGCTCGGCAAGGGCCGCATCAACCAGGACAAGGCCAACCGTCTCAAGGGCCTGGTCTCCGGTGTCCTCGACAAGGCCGAGGGCTTCGCGGACGCGGACTTCATCATCGAGGCCGTGTTCGAGGAGATGTCCGTCAAGCAGAAGGTGTTCGCGGAGGTCGAGGCGGTCGCCCCGGCGCACGCGATCCTCGCCACCAACACCTCCTCGCTGTCGGTCTCCGAGATGGCCTCCAAGCTCCAGCACCCGGAGCGCGTGGTCGGCTTCCACTTCTTCAACCCGGTCGCGATCCTCCCGCTCCTGGAGATCGTCCGCGGCGAGAAGACCGACGACGCCTCCCTGGCCACCGCCTTCGGCGTCGCCAAGAAGCTGAAGAAGACCGCGGTCCTCACCAAGGACGCCCCGGCGTTCGTCGTGAACCGCATCCTGACCCGCTTCATGGGCGAGATCCAGAACGTCATCGACGAGGGCACCCCGGTCGCCGTCGCCGAGAAGGGCGTCGAGCCGCTCGGCCTGCCGATGTCGCCGCTGGTGCTCCTGGAGCTCGTCGGCCCGGCCATCGGGCTGCACGTCTCCGAGACGCTGAACCGCTCCTTCCCCGAGCGCTTCACGGTCTCCCCCAACCTGAAGGCGGTCGTCGAGGCCGGCAAGCGCGGCTTCTACGTCTACAAGCCGGAGAACGGCTTCAAGCCGGAGCTCGACCCCGAGGTCGCCGCGCTCCTGAAGCAGGGCGACGTCGTCCTGACGGAGGAGCAGGTCCGCGACCGCGTCCTCGACGCGGTGGCGCAGGAGATCGGCCTGATGCTGGAGGAGGGTGTCGTCGCCGAGGCGCAGGACATCGACCTCTGCCTGATCACGGGCGCGGGCTGGCCCTTCCACCTGGGCGGCATCACGCCGTACCTGGACCGTGAGGGCGTCTCCGAGCGCGTCAACGGCAAGCGTTTCCTGGCCCAGGGCGTGGCGAGCGTCCCGGCCTAACTCCCGGACGCGTCAAGACGACGGCCCCGGCACCTCGCACAGGTGCCGGGGCCGTTTCCCGTCTCGGGGGGGCGGCGTCACCCTATGGAGCGCCACCCTTCGAGCAGCAGGCCCTCGGCCCCGGCCTTCTGACGGGCGATGACGGGGGTGCGGCCGTCGGCCACGGTCATCGCGACCAGACGGCCGTCGAGGCCCTGCGCGAGGACGGCGGCCAGATCGCCCTGCCGCTCGCCGGTCTCCGACCAGCTGAGGCTCTCCGCCCCCTGCTCGGCCTCCTGCTCGCTGGGGTGGTCGGCGAGGGCGAGCCGGCCGTCCTCGGACCGCTGGGCGAGGACCGTGCGGTCGACGCCGTCGACGAGACAGCGGGTGACGGAGAGGCGTCCGGTGCCGACGGCCTTGCCCAGCGGCGTCGGCGCGAGCCCGCGCTCCGGCGACCAGGCCATGACCTGGCCCTCCTGGTCGAGGTAGAAGAGCGTGACGTGCCCGGAGGGGCCGGTGACGGCCGCGAGGGTGCCCATGGCCACCGAGGCGGGCAGCAGCTCCTCGCGGATCGGCTTGGCGCCGGACTCGCGCTGGACGTAGCGGACGAGTCCCTTGGCGTGCGAGCTGTACAGCTCGACGAACCCGGAGCCGTTGGTGACGGCGACCGGCGAGGGGTCGGTCTTGGAGCCGAGCAGGTCCCACCAGGGGTGCCAGCCGCCCGCGTCCTTCTGCGCCCGCACGCTGAGGCCGCCGCCCCCGTTCCGTACGAAGACGTAGACGCGGCCCAGGGCGTCCACGGCGACCGCCGGGTGGCCCGTCCAGGGGGACTTGCCGTTCGAGTGCCCGATGGACCGCCAGGCGGCCGCGGGACGACCCGTCTGGAACTGGACGGCGTGCACCAGCTCGACGTGCCCCTCGTCCCCGCCCGTCGGCCGCACGCCGACGAGGTGGACGTACCGGTCGGCGCCCTGGCCGACGGCGAGGAACGGCGTCAGACCGTCACCGCCGAGGGACACGGGGCCGCTCCAGCCGCCTCCGGGCTCCTCGGTCCAGCGCACCACCTCGCCGTCCCGGGGCAGGTAGGCGCTGAACCGGCCCTCCTCCCCTCTGGTCAGCCAGCCGCCCTGGAGCACGGGGGCGGCGGGGCCGTGGGAACGGTCGTCGGTGGCCTGGGATCGATTCGCCATGGGGGGATCCAGCACTCCGGTCGTCGGGAGCAGTTCGGGTACGAGCCGACTGTAGTCGCCCTCCCGGACGGGCTCCCGCGCGCCTACGGCCTCGGCCGATCAGTACATGGCGTCCCGGCCCTGCTTGCCGAGCCGGCTGTGACCGCGCCCGTACAGGAAGTACACGACGAAGCCGATCACCATCCAGACGGCGAAGCGGAACCAGGTCTCGCCGGGCAGGTTCAGCATGAGCCAGACCGAGGCGGCGACGGAGAGGATCGGCAGCACCGGCACCCAGGGGGTGCGGAAGGCGCGGTGCAGGTCGGGGCGGGTGCGGCGGAGGATGATGACGCCGATGGCGACCATGACGAAGGCGAAGAGGGTGCCGATGTTCACCAGGGTCGCCAGCTCGTTGATGCTGGTGAAGCCGGCGACGATGGCGATGATCACACCGAGCAGGATGGTCGGCCGGTACGGGGTCTTGAACCGGGGGTGCGTGACCGAGAAGAAGCGCGGCAGCAGACCGTCGCGGCTCATCGCGAAGAAGACGCGGGTCTGGCCGAGGAGCAGGATCAGACAGACCGTGGTGAGGCCGACGGCGGCGCCGAAGCTGATCACGCCCGCGTACCAGGGGTGTCCCGCCGCCTTGAAGGCGTCGGCGAGCGGGGCGCTGGTGGACAGCTGGGTGTACTTCTGCATGCCGGTGACGACGAGGGCCACCGCCACGTACAGCACGGTGCAGATGAGCAGCGAGCCGAGGATGCCCCGGGGCATGTCCCGCTGCGGCAGCTTGGTCTCCTCGGCCGCCGTGGCGACCACGTCGAAGCCGATGAAGGCGAAGAACACGACCGAGGCGGCGGTGAAGATGCCCATGACGCCGAAGTTCGTCGGCTCGTAGCCGAAGATCAGCTGGACCATCGGCGAGTCCCAGCCGGAGGTACCACCCGGCGGGGTGACGGCCGGCGGGATGAAGGGCTTGTAGTTGTCGCCGACGATGAAGAACAGGCCCGCGACGATCACGATCATCACGACGGTCACCTTGATCGCGACGACGACCGCGGTGATCCGGGCGGAGAGCTTCATGCCGAGGACGAGGACCACCGTCAGCACGAGGACCAGCAGGAAGGCCAGGATGTCGAAGGTGCCGCCCGCGGCGTCCGGGCCTTCGAGCGCGGCCGGCAGGTGCCAGTCGATGTTGTCCATCAGGGATCTGACGTATCCGGACCAGCCGACGGCCACCACCGCCGTGCCCAGGGCGAACTCCAGGACCAGGTCCCAGCCGATGATCCACGCCGGCAGCTCGCCGATCGAGGCGTACGCGAAGGTGTACGCCGATCCCGCCACCGGCACCGTCGAGGCGAACTCGGCGTAGCACAGGGCGGCCAGGGCGCAGACGATGCCCGCGGCGACGAACGCGAGGGCGGTGGCCGGCCCGGCGTTCTCCTTGGCGACCTTGCCGGTGAGGACGAAGATGCCGGTGCCGATGATGACACCGACGCCGAACACCGTCAGATCCCAGGCCGACAGGGATTTCCGGAGCGCGTGCTCCGGCTCCTCCGTGTCACGGATCGACTGTTCGACCGTTTTCGTCCGGAACAATCCGGTATTGGCGCGTGGCTGCTGGTCCGTACTCACGTCGCACCTCCCTGCCTTGGGGCTGCCCGCCCACTGGCCAGAATGCACGCGAAAGGGCCGGTCGGCACTCCGAAGAGTGAGCCGACCGGCCCAAAGGTGACGCCGTGTGACGTCTCGGGGCGGGGAGCCCGTCAGTCGCGGGCGGGCTCCACGGCCTGGCTGCTGCTCTCGAACCGCCCGTCGAGCCGCGACACGAGTCCGGTGACCTGGCGGGCGATGTCCGGGGCGGTCAGACCGATCTCGGCCAGGACCTCGCCGCGGGAGGCGTGGTCGAGGAAGCGCGGCGGAATGCCGAAGTCACGCAGCGGTACGTCGACGCCGGCGTCGCGCAGCGCCTGGGCGACGGCCGAGCCGACACCGCCGACGCGGCTGTTGTCCTCGACGGTGACGACCACACGGTGCTGCTCGGCGAGCGGGGCGAGGGCCTCGTCGACGGGCTTGACCCAGCGGGGGTCGACGACCGTGGTGGAGATGCCCTGGCGGTCGAGGAGGTCGGCGATCTCCAGGCACATGGGAGCGAGGGCGCCCACGGAGACCAGGAGGACGTCCGGACGGTCCGCACCGGGCTCGCGGAGCACGTCCATGCCGCCGACGCGGCGCAGGGCCGGGACGGCCGGGCCGACCGCGCCCTTGGAGAAGCGGACCACGGTGGGGGCGTCGGTGACCTCGACGGCCTCGCGGAGCTGGGCGCGGACCTGGTCGGCGTCGCGCGGGGCGGCGAGCCGCAGGCCGGGCACGACCTGGAGGATCGACATGTCCCACATGCCGTTGTGCGAGGCGCCGTCGGTGCCGGTGACACCGGCCCGGTCCAGGACGAAGGTGACGCCGCACTTGTGCAGGGCCACGTCCATCAGGACCTGGTCGAAGGCGCGGTTGAGGAAGGTCGCGTACACGGCGAAGACCGGGTGCAGACCACCGGTGGCGAGGCCGGCGGCGGAGACCGCGGCGTGCTGCTCGGCGATGCCGACGTCGAAGACCCGCTCGGGGAAGGCCTTGGCGAACTTGTCGAGACCGACGGGCTGGAGCATGGCCGCGGTGATGGCGACGATGTCCTCGCGCTCCTTGCCGAGCGCGACCATCTCCTCGCCGAAGACGCTGGTCCAGTCGGCTCCGGAGGAGGCGATGGGCAGGCCGGTGTCGGGGTGGATCTTGCCGACGGCGTGGAAGCGGTCGGCCTCGTCCTGGAGGGCGGGCTGGTAGCCGCGGCCCTTCTCGGTGAGGCAGTGGACGATCACGGGGCCGCCGAAGCGCTTGGCGCGGGTGAGGGCCGACTCCAGGGCCTCGATGTCGTGGCCGTCGATGGGGCCGACGTACTTGAGGCCGAGGTCCTCGAACATGCCCTGGGGGGCGATGAAGTCCTTGAGGCCCTTCTTGGCGCCGTGCAGGGTCTCGTACAGCGGCTTCCCGACGACCGGGGTGCGCTCCAGGATGTCCTTGCCGCGGGCGAGGAAGCGCTCGTAGCCGTCGGTGGTGCGCAGGGTGGCCAGGTGGTTGGCGAGGCCGCCGATGGTGGGCGCGTAGGAGCGCTCGTTGTCGTTGACGACGATGACGAGCGGACGGTCCTTGGCGGCGGCGATGTTGTTCAGCGCCTCCCAGGCCATGCCGCCGGTGAGCGCGCCGTCGCCGATGACGGCGACGACGTGGTCGTCCTTCTTCAGGACCTCGTTCGCCTTGGCCAGGCCGTCGGCCCAGCCGAGGACGGTGGAGGCGTGCGAGTTCTCGATGACGTCGTGCTCGGACTCGGCCTGCGAGGGGTAGCCGGAGAGGCCGCCCTTCATCTTGAGCTTCGAGAAGTCCTGGCGCCCGGTGAGGAGCTTGTGGACGTAGCTCTGGTGGCCGGTGTCCCAGAGGACCTTGTCCTTCGGGGAGTCGAACACCCGGTGCAGGGCGATGGTCAGCTCGACCACACCGAGGTTGGGGCCGAGGTGCCCGCCGGTCTTGGAGACGGCGTCCACGAGGAACGTCCTGATCTCGTCGGCCAGCTGGTCCAGCTGTTCCGGGGAGAGCCGGTCCAGATCTCGCGGTCCCCTGATACGGGTCAGCAGAGCCACCCGTTCCTCCTTGCTTTGAGCTGGTCGAGCTTGCCGATTTGTCGAGTCTAATGTTCCGTCTTGGATCGTGGGCATCGGGCCGGGGGGTGAGGCGTCACCCGCACGGCCGACAAGCCGCTGATCTGTACGGCTCTGTACGCGCGCGTGTACTGCTCCGGACGCAGCAGTGCCCGGCACCGGTTTCCCGGTGCCGGGCTGCTGTGACGGGTGTTACGCGCGGCCCGCCGTCTTCTGCGTGCGGCGGGAGACCGAGTCGATGATCACGGCGATGAGCAGAACGGCTCCGGTGATCATGTACTGGATCGCGTTCGAGGACAGGTTCATCTGGTTGAGGCCCTGGACGATCGACTGGATGACCAGGATGCCGAGGAGCGCCGACCAGACCTTGCCGCGTCCGCCGAACAGGGACGTTCCGCCGATGACCGCGGCGGCGATGCACATCATCAGCTGGTTGCCGCCGCCGAGGGAGCGGTCGGCGCCGCCCGTCGCGGAGGCGAGGAAGAGACCGCCGACGGCGCCCAGCGTGCCGGAGATCATGAAGACCGAGATCCGGATCCAGTCCACGCTGATGCCGGCGCGGCGGGCGGCCTCGATGCCGCCGCCGACCGCGAAGACCTGGCGGCCGTAGGTGGTGCGGCGCAGGACGAAGTCGGTGGCGAGCAGGATCACCAGGAAGATGACCAGGGAGAGCGGCAGGCCCTTCTCCTGGTTGAAGCCGTACGCGGCGACGAGGACCAGGACCGCGAGGACGGCGGTGCGCAGGATGATCTCGCTCTGCGGGCGGTGCGGCAGCTCGGCGGCCTTGCGGCGGCGGGAGTCGCGCAGCTGGGCGAGGTAGAAGCCGGCGATGACGGCCACGGCGAGGCCGTACGCGGCGGCGACGTCGGAGAAGTAGTACTTGGTGAGGTCCTCGACGAAGCTGCCGATCGGGGTGGGGATGGTCGACCGGTCGCCCATCACCCAGGTCTGCAGACCGGCCCAGCCGAGGAAGCCGGCGAGGGTGACGACGAAGGCGGGCACGCCGATCTTGGCGAAGACCATGCCGTGGAAGGCGCCGATCAGGGTGCCGGACAGGATGCCGAGGAGGATGGCGAGCCCGTCGGGCATGTCGGTGCCGAGGACGCCCCAGACCGAGCCGGCGAGGCCCGCCACGGAGCCGACGGCGAGGTCGATCTCGCCGAGCAGCAGGACGAAGACGATGCCGACGGCCATGATGCCGGGGCCGACCGCGTACAGCGTGATCTGGTCGAGGTTGTACGAGGTGATGAAGTTGCCGGTGAGGGCCTGGAAGACGATGCCGATGACGATCAGGCCGACCACGACGGGCAGCGAGCCGATCTCGCCCGAGCGGATCTTGCGCTTGAACTCGTCGACGTACCCCTTGAAGCCCTGCTCGCGGACGAGGAGGCGGGGGTCGACGGCGGGTACGGCGGCGGCGGCCGGGGCGGCCTCCTCGCCGGTGCGGGGCTCGGGCACGGTGTCCTCGGAGGTGCTGGGGGTGGTGCTCACTTCGCTACCTCCGCGTTGCGGGCCTGGCGGCGGGTCACGGCGTTGTCCGTGGCACCGGTGATGGCGGCGATGATCTCTTCGTGCGTGGTGGTGGCCACCGGGAAGGTGCCGTTGTTGCGGCCCAGGCGGAGCACGGCCACGGTGTCGGCGACGGCCTTCACGTCGGCCATGTTGTGGCTGATGAGGATGACGCCGAGGCCCTGCTCGCGCAGCCGCTCGACGAGGTCGAGGACCTGTGCGGTCTGCTCGACGCCGAGCGCGGCGGTGGGCTCGTCGAGGATCACGATCTTGGGGTTGCCGACCAGGGCGCGGGCGATGGCCACGACCTGCCGCTGGCCGCCGGAGAGGGCGGCGACGGGGATGCGGACGCTGGGGATGCGGATCGAGAGCGTGGAGAGCAGGTCCTTGGCCCGCTTCTCCATGGCGACCTCGTCGAGGACGCCGCCCTTCTTGATCTCGCGGCCGAGGAACAGGTTGGCGACGACGTCGAGGTTGTCGCAGAGCGCGAGGTCCTGGTAGACGGTCGCGACACCGAGGTTCTGGGAGTCGTGCGGCCGCTGGATCTCGACGCGCTCGCCCTCCCACTCGATGACGCCCTCGTCGATGGGGTGCACGCCGGCGATCGTCTTGACCAGCGTGGACTTTCCCGCTCCGTTGTCGCCGACGAGCGCGACGACCTCTCCTGCGTGGACTTCGAGATCGACACCGGAGAGGACCTGAACCGCTCCGAATCGCTTGAAGATCCCGCGCAACGCCAGCACGGGCGTCTGGGACACGTGAACCAACTCCTTCGCCGCCCGAGGGGGCGACGGCATGTCGCGCCGTCGTGCGGCGCCGAAGACTTCGAGGGGGGCTGGGCTCGTCCGGCCCCCGGAACGACAGCGGGGTCTGGGTCGGCCGGGGGCCGGACGGGCTGGGGGACGGATCCGCGCGTCAGGCACCGGCCTTGTTACCGAGGGTCTTCACCCTCTGTACGCGGGGCCGTGCGGCGCTCTCCCGGAGGGGCGCCGGACGTGCGGGATCCGTGCCGCCGGGCCCTTCGGGGCCCGACGGGGTGGAGCCGGGGTTACTTGATGCCCAGCTCGGTGCACTTGGCGGCGAGGTCCGCGGTGCAGAGGTCGGCGGCCTTGTAGATGCCGTCCTTGACGACCGTGGACTGGATGTTGGTCTTGTCGACCACGACCGGGGCGAAGAGCGTGGAGGGCACGCCGTCGGTCGCGCCCTGGGCGCCGAGGTCCTTGCCCTTGAGCAGGTTCACCGCGAACTTGGCGGCCTCGGGGGCCAGCTGGAGCGGCGACTTGTAGATGGTGAAGGTCTGGGTGCCGGCGATGATGCGCTGGACGCCCGCGACCTCGGCGTCCTGGCCACCCACCGGGATGTCCTTGACGCCGGCGTTCTCGAGGGAGGTGATGATGCCGCCGGCCATGCCGTCGTTCGCGGAGTAGACGGCGCCGATCTTGTCCTTGCCGACCGAGGAGATCGCGGCGGACATCTTCTCGCCCGCGACCTTCGGGTCCCACTCGCCGGAGGCCTCGTAGGCGATCTTGCCGACCTTGCCGTCGAGGGCGCTGTGGGCGCCCTTCTTGAACAGCGCGGCGTTCGGGTCCTTCTCGTCGCCGTTGATCATCACGACGTTGGCGGTGGCGGCCTTCGCGCCGAGCGCGGTCAGCAGGGCCTGGCCCTGGAGCTCGCCGACCTTGTTGTTGTCGTGGCTGACGTAGGCGTCGGCACCGGGGACGGCACGGTCGTACGCGACGACCTTCACGCCCTTCGCCTTGGCGTCCTTGACCCAGCTCTCGGCCTTGGCGGCGTCGACCGGGTCGAGCGCGATGACCTTGACGCCGTCGGCGATCAGCTGGTCGAACTGCTGCTTCTGCTTCACGACGTCGGAGACCGCGTTGTTGTACACGATCTCGCAGTCGGAACAGGCGGCCTTGACGGCCTTCTCGAACTGGGGCTTGTCCAGGGCCTCGTAGCGCGAGGTCTTGTTCTCCGGCAGGAGCAGGCCGATCTTGGTCGAGCTGCCCTTGTCGCCGCTGTCGCCGCCGCCGGCCTTGCCGCAGGCGGCGAGCGAGAGGGCCATCGAGACCGCGGCCGTGGCTATGACGGCGCGACGCGTCACTGCGTTCATGTGGGGTTGCCTCCCTGACGAGGCCGCGACGTTGCGGCCGAGGTGGCACGAAGTCAACTCGGCCGAAACGTTGACGTCAAGAAGTAAATTATTAACGAGATGACAACGACGGTGTTCGTTATCTAAGTGAAGGCAAGCCGGGAGGCCGGAGCGGCCGTCGGCAGCGCACTCTCCAACAGGGTCGAATCGCCCATTTCGCTCAGCACGAGGGCGAGGGCGCCCAGCACCTCGGCGCGCCCGCCGAGGGCCCCCTGGGCCAGCGAGAGCTGCCGGGCGGCGCTGGGGATCGCGTACCGCGAGACGGAGTCCCTGATGGGCGCCAGGACCAGCTCCCCGGCCTCGGCGAGGTCGCCGCCGAGCACCACCCGACTGGGGTTCAGGAGGTTGCAGAGGTTGGCGATGCCGCTGCCGATGTGCCGTCCGACGTCGGCGATCACCCGGCGGCAGCCGGGGTCGCCCTCCCGGGCCAGCTGGACGACCCGCTCCATGGTCAGATCGGGGCCGTGGCTGGGCTGGAGCAGCGGCAGCACGTACCGCGCGGCGGTGAAGGTCTCCAGGCAGCCGCGGTTGCCGCAGCGGCAGACCGGCCCCGACTCGTCCAGGGTGATGTGCCCGATCTCCCCGGCGGTGCCGCCGGGCCCCCGGTAGACCCGGCCGTCGATGACGAGTCCGGCGCCGACGCCGCTGGCCACCTTGATGTACGCCAGGTCCTTGACGCCCCGGCCGCTGCCCCAGACGAGCTCGCCGAGCGCGCCCAGGTTGGCGTCGTTGTCGACGTGCACGGGGACGCCGAGCCGGCCCGAGAGCTCCTCGGCCGGGTTGATGCCGCTCCAGCCCGGCAGGATCGAGGTCGAGCCGAGCGTCCCGGAGGAGACGTCGATCGGTCCCGGCACGCCGAGGCCGACGCCGATCACCTTGTCGTAGCCGATGCCGGTGGCCCGGATCAGCCGCTTGACCAGCCGCTCCGCCCGGTCGAAGCCCTCCGCCGCGGAGGCGTCCACGTCGAGCGGCTCGGCCTCCTCGGCGAGGACCTGGTGGGCCAGGTTGCCGACGGCGACCCGGAGGTGGGTGTGGCCGAAGTCCACGCCGATCACGATGCCGGCGTCGCCGGAGAGCGAGACGCTGCGGGCGCGGCGGCCGCCCGCGGAGGTGGGCGTCACCTCGACGGTGCCGCCCTCCTTCAACTCCCGCACGATGTTGGAGACCGTGGCGGCGGAGAGGCCCGTCGCCCGGGCGATCTCCGCCTGGGTGAGCGAGCCGGCCATGCGCACCGCCCGGACGACCCGTTCGAGATTGGCCCTGTGCAGAGACGTCTGCGACCCCGGAGTCTCCATCGACTCACTCACTCCCACCGTTTTCTCCAACATGTGAACCCTAAGGGGACTCTTTCGGCTTGGTCCCCGTCAAGACCTTGAGTGTCGGAGGGCGAGCGTCACACGACGCGCCGGGGCCCCCGGCGCGGGTGCGCCGGGGGCCCTGCGGAGTGCTGCGGCGGGGTTACTTCACGGCGCCGGCGGTCAGACCGGCCACCACCTGCCGCTGGAAGATGATGTACGCGGCGAGGACCGGGAGCATCGCCATCACGAGGCCGGCGAAGAGGCCGGACCAGTCGCCCTTGTAGCCCTGGCTGACGGCCAGCTGGACGAGGCCCTGCGACAGCACCTTGTTCTCCGGCTCGGTGTTGAGCACGGTCGGCAGCAGGTACTGGTTCCACTGGCCGAGGAAGTTGAAGATGCCGACGCTGATCAGGCCGGGCTTGGCCATCGGCAGCATGACCTGGAAGAAGGTCCGGGTGTGCGAGGCGCCGTCGACGAAGGCCGCCTCCGCCACCGAGGTCGGCAGGGTGCGGAAGAAGGCCGTGAGGAAGAAGACGGTGAACGGCAGCGAGTACGCGATGTAGACCAGGATCAGGCCGTGCAGCGTGTTCAGCAGGGCCATGTTCTGCATGACGTAGAAGAGCGGCACGAGCGCCAGGATGATCGGGAAGCTCATCCCTCCGATGAAGAGGAAGTAGATGAAGCGGTTGCCCGGGAAGTCGAAGCGGGCCAGCACGTAGGCCGCCATCGAGCCGAAGAGGAGCGTGCCGAGCAGCGAGCCGCCGACCACCAGGAGGGTGTTCAGGAAGTAGTCGCTCATGTGCGCCTCGGTCCAGGCGCGCGACCAGTTCTCGAAGTGCAGCCTGTCGGGCAGCGCCCACGGCGAGGTGAAGATCGCCTTGTCGCTCTTGAAGGAGGTCATGACCGCCCAGAGCAGCGGCATGACGACCATGATCGCCCAGATGATCAGGACGCCGTGCGAGAAGACGTTGAGGGTCGCGCCCTCGGCCTTGGCGGTCCTGCGCGGGGCGGGCGCCGCCGTCTTGGTGACCGCGGGTCCCGGTCCGGCCGGGGAGCCGGGGGTCTCGACGCCCGTGGAGGCAGTGTCGGTCGTCTTCATCAGAACTCCAGCCGCTCGCGCCGGCCCACCTTCATCACGACGGCCGCGAAGGCGAGCGTGACGAGGAGGAGCGCGACACCGATGGTCGTTGCGTAGGCGGCCTGACCGTCCCGGAACGCCTTCTGGTACACGTACAGCGGAAGGACGACGGTGGAGAAGTCCGGCCCGCCGCCGTTGGGGCCGACGGTCATGATCTGCACGACGGCGAAGGACTCCGCGCCGAGCGCGAGGATGCCCATGTAGATCCAGCCCGACTGCACGGTGTCCCAGAGCAGCGGCAGGGTGATCTTGAAGAAGGTCGTGAAGCGGTTGGCGCCGTCGAGCAGGGCGGCCTCGTAGAAGTCCCTCGGAATGGACGCCATGCCGGCCGAGAAGAGGACGACGAAGAATCCGACCGTGGACCAGACGAGGACCACCATCACGCAGATGAGGGCGAGGTCCGGATCACCGAGCCAGTCCGGCTGAATGCTGCCGAGACCGACGCCCTTCAATACGGAATTGATGGCTCCGCTGTTCGGGTTGTACGCGAACTGGAAGAGCAGCGCGACGATCGCGATCGACAGCACCTGCGGGAAGAAATAGACGATCTTGTAGAACGAGGAACCGCGCACACCCGAGATCGCCGCGCCCTTGCGGCGCCGACCGCCGACATTGAGCATGAAGGCGAAGAAAAGCGCGAGCCCCACGGTCACGAGCGGCAGCACCACCGCGAAGGTCAGACTGTGCTGGACCGATTTCCAGAAGACCTCGTCGTCCAGCATTCTGCTGTAGTTGTCGAATCCGACCATGCCGAATTCGGGACTCAGTCCGGTCCAGTCCGTGAACGAGTAGTAGATGGCCTGGATGAACGGCCAGATCACGAACAGCGCGTAGAGCGCGAGGGGGACCGCCAGGAACCCCACGATGAAACGGTACTTGCCGTGTTGCATTCCTAACCGACCCCGATCTTTCCCGCGCCGGGCGCGCCGCTGGTGCCGCGCGCGAAGGGGCCGGGGCCCGCTCCCGGTCGGCGGGAAGGGGCCCCGGCACTGTGCGTCAGTGCTTGTAGTGCTTGATGCTGGAGTCCTTGGCCGCCTCGTCGGCGTACTTCTGGATCTTCTTGATCGTCTCGGCCGGGGTCGCGCGGCCGGCCATCATCTCGCCGAGGCCGGCGACACCGATCTTCTCCTTCTGGAGGGCGACGTACCAGTCCTGGAGGCGCGGGTTGACGACGTTCTGGCCGGCCTTCTCCAGGGCCGCGACACCGGACTTGAGGCCCGGGGTCAGCTCGATGCCGTCGGTGCCGCCGTTGTAGGCCGTCAGGGACTTCACGGACTTGGTGAAGTTCTTGGAGGAGGCCTCGCTGAGCATGATGCGCAGCTGCTCCAGGCCGCCCTCCTGGTTCTTCGCCTTGGCGGGGACGATGAAGGGCTCACCGCCGGAGGCCCAGATCGTGCCGAAGGGCATCTTGTCGGAGGAGTCGATGCCCGTCGGGGCCGAGACGGCCAGGTTGAAGTCGGCCGGCATGGTCTTCGCGGCCTCGTTCTCGACCCAGGAGCCGTTCGGGATGAACAGCGCCTTGCCCTCGGTCCAGGCGGTCTGCGACTGGATGTGGTCGAGGCCGGGGGTGCCCTGGAGGATGTACCCCTTCTTGACCAGCTCGTAGTACGCCTCGAAACAGGCCTTGACCGCGGGGTGCTCCCAGGCCTTCGGCTCCAGGTTGTCGATGGCGTCGAGGACCTCGCGGCCGCCGACCTTGCCGATCATCGGGTAGAGCGAGAAGGGGACGTAGTACGGGTACTTGCCGGCGTACGTCCAGCCGGCGATGCCCTTCTTCTTGGCCTTCTCGCAGACGGCCAGCATCTCGTCCCAGGTCTCGGGGTACTTCGCGTCGAGGGAGTCGAGCAGCTTCTGCGAGTACCAGACGCCGTAGACCGTGTACGCGTAGTACATGATCCAGACCGGGTCGCCCTCGAACTGGCCCATCTCGACGATGCCGGGCCGCAGGGTGTCGCGGACCTTCTTGCTCGGGTCGTCGATGGACGGCGCGTCCAGGAGCGGGGTGAGGTCCGCCAGCTGCTTCTGGCCGACGAGGACGCCCATGTCCATCTGCTCGGCGCCGGAGTTGTCGATGAGGTCCGGCGGGGTGCCGCCGTTGAAACGCGGCTGCAGGGTGGTGGTGATCTTCTGGGTCGGCGTGAACTTGACCTGCGCCTTCGGGTAATTCGTCTCGTAGACCTTGATCGCGTCCTTGGCGTACTGCTGTCCGAATCCGCCGTCGAAGAGGACGAACTCCAGCGGCGCCGACTCATTCACCCCGAGCGGGTTCTTATCGGACTTCGTGCCCTTTTCGACCTTCTCGTTACCACCGTCGCCGCTGCTCGCGCAGGCGGACAGGAAGCCCATCGTCGGGACGGAGATCAGACCGATCGCGGCGGAACGCTTGATCAGATCGCGACGGCCGAGGCCCTCACCGTTGTGTGCGGAGGTGGATCCCATGCTCAAGTCCTCGCCTTCATTCAGGACTCAGGCGGTGTACCGGTCGCCCGTTTCTCACTCGCCACAGGCGAAGGGCCCCGCCACCGCGGTCAATTGCAGCCGGGTCGTGCACGCGTCGGGCCGTCGTCGGATTGCTCCGACTGGCTGGACGCCGACAGGTATAGTCCACTTCCCTTCACGGGAGCAAGATCGAAACCAGGTTTGCACGACCATCTTTCCCGAGTTGAGACCTCCGGGATAAGCACGCTGGATCTGCGGCGTTTCGTCCAACCATTCGCGACGCAACACCCTTGACAGGGCATCAGAGCCACCCCCTTCCTTCCGGCCTCGCGGCGCGGGTGGACGGCAGCTTGCGGGGAGAGGGAGGGCAATTGGGACATATGAACGCCATCGAAACAGTTGTGTCACAAACCAGTTGCCCGGTGAAGATTCCGTGAGGAGGATCCGGGATCATAGAGGTCCCGCCGTCCCCTGCCTCCGGCACGGGTGCGACGTCGGGATCCGTCTTATTCCATACGGAACTGGAGTACACGTGGCCAACTCTTCTGGCCTGAACCGCACGGGCATCCTGTCCCGTGTCACGGTCGCGGCGATAACCGCGGCCCTCGTGGGCACGACCACGGCCGCCGTCGCGGCCGAGGCGCCGAAGGAAGCGGCCGCGGCGGTCAAGCCGTCCGCCGCCTCCGCGTCCATCGCCTCCGCCGACAGCACCACCGCGGCCGCGGTCGAGCACCGGGCCCTGCAGGGCGTCGCCGGCTCCGCCCTCTACTGGTACGCGCCCAACGGCTCCGGTGGCTACGACCAGCGCGAGTACGCAAACAGCACCTGGGGCAACGCGAAGTGGGCCCAGCAGGCGGACAACGACGGCGACGGCATCGCCGACGACGTCTGGGGCTGGAACACCTCCGGCTACCTGGCCTACGCGGCCGGCGAGTCCACCTCGACGGACCTCGTGAACGTCGGCGGCGGCTGGAACGCCTACAACAAGGTCCTGTCGCCGGGCTCCCTCAACGGCGGTACCGCCGCGGACATCCTCGCCCGCGACGGCTCCGGCGTGCTGTGGCTCTACCTCGGCTACGGCAACGGCAAGCTGGCCGGCCGCCTCAAGGTCGGCAGCGGCTGGAACGCGTACAACCAGATCGCCGGCGTCGGCGACCTGAGCGGTGACGGCAAGGCCGACATCGTCGCGCGCGACGGCTCGGGCGTCCTGTGGCTGTACAAGGGCACGGGCGACTACAGGGCGCCGTTCTCCGGCCGCACCCGGGTCGGTTCCGGCTGGGGCGCCTACAACAACCTCCTGGGCGTGGGCGACCTCGACTACGACGGCCGTTCCGACCTGATCGCCCGCGACGGCGCCGGCAAGCTCTACCGCTACTCCGGCACCGGCAACGCGGCCACGCCGTTCAAGCCGCGCGCCATCATCGGCACCAGCGGCTGGAACACCTACCGCATCATGTTCTGATCCTCGCTCCGTCCCAGGACGGCGCGTGTGACGAACGAAAGGGCCCCGCTCCTCTTCCGAGGAGCGGGGCCTTTCCGTACCAGCCGTCGGTCTTAGCCGCGGATCAGGTTACGGAGCACGTACTGCATGATGCCGCCGTTGCGGTAGTAGTCCGCCTCACCGGGGGTGTCGATGCGGACGACCGCGTCGAACTCGACACCGGTGTCGGTGGTGACCTTGACCGTGCTCGGCGTGGTGCCCTCGTTCAGCTCCGTGACGCCCGTGATGGAGAAGGTCTCCTCACCGGTCAGGCCGAGCGAGTCGGCCGACTGGCCGGCCGGGAACTGGAGCGGCAGGACGCCCATGCCGATGAGGTTCGAGCGGTGGATGCGCTCGTACGACTCGGTGATGACGGCCTTGACGCCGAGGAGCGCGGTGCCCTTGGCGGCCCAGTCGCGGGACGAGCCGGAGCCGTACTCCTTGCCGCCCAGGATGACCAGCGGGGTGCCGGCGGCCTGGTAGTTCTGCGAGGCGTCGTAGATGAACGACACCGGGCCGTCGGCCTGGGTGAAGTCGCGGGTGTAGCCGCCCTCGGTGCCCGGCGCGATCTGGTTGCGCAGGCGGATGTTGGCGAAGGTGCCGCGGATCATGACCTCGTGGTTGCCTCGGCGCGAGCCGTAGGAGTTGAAGTCACGACGCTCCACACCGTGCTCGGTGAGGTACTTGCCGGCCGGGGTGTCGGCCTTGATGGCGCCGGCCGGGGAGATGTGGTCGGTGGTGACCGAGTCGCCCAGCTTGGCCAGGACGCGGGCACCGGTGATCTCGGTGACCGGGGTCGTCTCCATCGTCATGCCCTCGAAGTACGGGGGCTTCCGGACGTAGGTGGACTCGGCGTCCCACTCGAAGGTCGAGCCGGTCGGGATCGACAGGGCCTGCCACTGGGCGTCACCCGCGAAGACGTCCTGGTAGGACTTCGAGAACATGTCCTCGCCGATGGCGTTGGCGACGACGTCGTTGACCTCGGACTCCGAGGGCCAGATGTCGGCCAGGTAGACGGGCTTGCCGTCCTGGTCGACACCGAGGGCGTCCTTGGTGATGTCCACCTTCATGGAGCCCGCGATGGCGTACGCGACGACCAGCGGCGGGGAGGCCAGGTAGTTCATCTTGACGTCGGGGTTGATGCGGCCCTCGAAGTTCCGGTTGCCGGAGAGGACCGAGGTCACGGCCAGGTCGTGCTCGTTGACGGCCTTGGAGACCTCCTCCGGCAGCGGGCCGGAGTTGCCGATGCAGGTGGTGCAGCCGTAGCCGACGAGGTTGAAGCCGACCTTGTCGAGGTACGGGGTGAGGCCCGCCTTGTCGAAGTAGTCGGTGACGACCTTCGAGCCCGGGGCGAGGGTGGTCTTGACCCACGGCTTGCGGGTCAGGCCCTTCTCGACGGCCTTCTTCGCGACGAGGGCGGCGGCGACCATCACGTACGGGTTCGACGTGTTGGTGCAGGAGGTGATCGCGGCGACGGTGACGGCGCCGTGGTCGATCGTGTACGTCGTGCCGTCGGGGGCGGTCACCTGGACCGGGTTCGACGGGACGCCGTTGGAGACGGCCGGGGCGTCGGAGGCCGGGAAGGACTCCTCGCCCGCCTCGTCGGCGGTGGCGACGTAGTTGCGGACGTCCTGGGCGAACTGCGCGGCGGCGTTCGCGAGGACGATGCGGTCCTGCGGGCGCTTCGGGCCGGCGATGGACGGGACGACCGTGGAGAGGTCGAGCTCCAGCTTCTCGGAGAAGTCGGGCTCGGCGGCCGGGTCGAGCCAGAGGCCCTGCTCCTTGGCGTACGCCTCGACGAGCGCGACCTGCTGCTCGGAGCGGCCGGTGAGCTTGAGGTAGTTCAGGGTCTCGTCGTCGATCGGGAAGACCGCGGCGGTGGAGCCGAACTCCGGCGACATGTTGCCGATGGTGGCGCGGTTCGCGAGGGAGGTGGCGGCGACGCCCTCACCGTAGAACTCGACGAACTTGCCGACGACACCGTGCTTGCGCAGCATCTCGGTGATGGTCAGCACCAGGTCGGTGGCGGTGGTGCCGGTGGGAAGCTCGCCGGTCAGCTTGAAGCCGACGACGCGCGGGATGAGCATGGAGACCGGCTGGCCGAGCATCGCGGCCTCGGCCTCGATGCCGCCGACGCCCCAGCCCAGCACACCGAGGCCGTTGACCATGGTGGTGTGCGAGTCGGTGCCGACGAGGGTGTCGGGGTACGCCTGGCCGTTGCGGACCATGACGGTGCGGGCCAGGTGCTCGATGTTCACCTGGTGGACGATGCCGGTGCCCGGCGGGACGACCTTGAAGTCGTCGAAGGCGGTCTGGCCCCAGCGCAGGAACTGGTAGCGCTCCTTGTTGCGGCCGTACTCCAGCTCGACGTTCTGCGCGAAGGCGTCGTTGGTGCCGAACTTGTCGGCGATGACGGAGTGGTCGATGACCATCTCGGCCGGGGACAGCGGGTTGATCTTCGCCGGGTCGCCGCCGAGCGCGGCGACGGCCTCACGCATGGTGGCGAGGTCGACGACGCAGGGCACGCCGGTGAAGTCCTGCATGATCACGCGGGCGGGCGTGAACTGGATCTCCTGGCTCGGCTGAGCCTGCGAGTCCCAGTTGCCGAGGGCCCGGATGTGGTCGGCGGTGATGTTCGCGCCGTCCTCGGTGCGGAGCAGGTTCTCCAGGAGGACCTTCAGGCTGTAAGGGAGGCGCGCGGAGCCCTCGACCTTGTCCAGCTTGAAGATCTCGTACGACTCGTCGCCCACGCGCAGCGTGCTGCGGGCGTCGAAGCTGTTCGCCGACACGACAGTCTCCTTCATATATGTGCGCGTTTCACCACATCCTGCCGCCACGTACACGTCGTCGATCCGCTAAGGTAAGGCTAAGTTAGGTATCCCTTACCAGGGTGGCGGCAGCGGTGCGCCTCGGCAGATATCTCGATGTCGAGATAACTCTAGTACATCACCGCCGCGCGGTCATGCCTGGCATGCTGCGGAGCCGGTGCAGACTTCCCTCCAGGACCTCCCGCACCCGGTCCACATCGGCCGGGTCCTGGGCCCCCCTCTTCGGCAGGACGAAGACGAGGCCCGTACGCCGGGTCCTGAGGACGAAGAGCTCGGAGGTCTCGACGTACCAGGGGAACGCCTGCCAGTCGAGGTCGCTGCTCAGCTCCCCGCCCGTGGTGGTCATCCCCTGCGGGCCGACGACCGTCCGGCAGGTGCCGTACGCGTCCATGCCGTCGAACTGCCGCCGCGCGAGGCGTCCCGTGGCCCAGTGGACGACCGCCACCAGAACCACCAGCAGGCAGGCGGCCCAGACGGTCACGCCCGCGGGCGAGAAACCACCGCGCCAGGCCCGGTACGACGCGAGAAGCTCCGCCACGACGAGCAGGACCGCCACTCCGCCGAGCCCCCGCCAGGTCCCGAACCTCAGACGCCGGACCGCCGCCCGGTAGTCGGCCTCGGTCGGCTCGTAGACGAAGGTGACCGCCGCATCCCGTGTGTCCACCTGCATGTCTCCCCCATCATCCGTACGCATCGGCGGCAGATCCTAGCCACGGCCGACCCGGGACCGAGCACCCCCACCACCCCGTACGCCCCGCCCTGCTCTGCCCCGCCCAGCCCTGCCCCGCCCCGCTCTGCCCTGCCCCGCCCCGCCCGAACGGACGCGGCCCGAGCGGACGCTGCCCGAACGGACGCGGCCCGAACGGACGCGGCCCGATTGCCGCGGCACACCTCCCGGCCGACGATCGAGCCATGTTCAGCGGCGCGCACGTGATTCTCTACACCCGGGACGCGGAGGCCGACCGGGCCTTCCTCAAGGACATCGTCGGCTTCGAGCACGTGGACGCCGGAGGAGGCTGGCTCATCTTCAAGCTGCCGCCGGCCGAGGTGGCGGTGCACCCGACGGACGGCGAGCCGAAGCACGAGATGTACCTCATGTGCGAGGACCTCACCCAAACCCTGACAACCCTGGAGGACCGGGGCGCCGAGATCTCACGGGCCATCACCGACCAGGGCTGGGGCCTGCTCGCGGCCGTACGGCTACCGAGCGGCACCGAACTCCCCCTGTACGAACCGCGCCACCCGACCGCGCACGGTGATTCACCCTGACGGCCCACCCGATGTCGATCACCATCTCATATCTGAGATAACGTGACGCCATGGCAGACGACTACCTCGTACGCATCGGCAAGCTCATCCGTGACGCCCGGCAGCACCGCGGCTGGACGCAGACGCAGCTCGCCGAAGCGCTGGCCACGAGCCAGAGCGCCGTCAACCGGATCGAGCGCGGCAACCAGAACATCAGCCTTGAGATGATCGCCCGCATCGGCGAGGCCCTCGACAGTGAGATCGTCTCACTCGGCTACGCCGGCCCCATGCACCTCCGGGTCGTCGGCCGCCGCCGCCTCTCCGGCGCCATCGACGTCAAGACGAGCAAGAACGCCTGTGTCGCGCTGCTCTGCGCCTCGCTCCTCAACAAGGGCCGCACCGTCCTGCGTCGCGTCGCCCGCATCGAGGAGGTCTTCCGGCTCCTGGAGGTCCTCAACTCCATCGGCGTCCGCACCCGCTGGGTCAACGACGGCGTGGACCTGGAGATCGTGCCGCCGGCCGAGCTCGACATGGAGTCCATCGACGCCGAGGCCGCGATCCGCACCCGCTCGATCATCATGTTCCTCGGCCCGCTGCTGCACCGCATGGACCGCTTCAAGCTGCCGTACGCCGGCGGCTGCGACCTCGGTACGCGCACCATCGAGCCGCACATGATCGCGCTGCGCCGCTTCGGCCTGGAGGTCACGGCGACGGACAACCTGTACCACGCCCAGGTCGAGCGCTCGGTCTCCCCCGACCGCCCGATCGTCCTGACCGAGCGCGGCGACACCGTGACGGAGAACGCCCTCCTGGCGGCCGCCCGCCACGACGGCGTGACCGTCATCCGCAACGCCTCCTCCAACTACATGGTCCAGGACCTCTGCTTCTTCCTGGAGGCGCTGGGCGTCCGGGTCGACGGCATCGGCACGACGACCCTGACCGTGCACGGCGTACCGCAGATCGACGTGGACGTCGACTACTCCCCCTCGGAGGACCCGGTAGAGGCCATGAGCCTGGTGGCCGCGGCGGTGGTCACGGAGTCCGAACTCACGATCCGCCGGGTCCCGATCGAGTTCATGGAGATCGAGCTCGCGGTCCTGGAGGAGATGGGCCTCGACCACGACCGCTCGGCGGAGTACCCGGCGGACAACGGCCGCACCCGCCTGGTGGACCTCACGGTCCGCCCCTCCAAGCTCGAAGCCCCGATCGACAAGATCCACCCGATGCCGTTCCCGGGCCTGAACATCGACAACGTCCCCTTCTTCGCGGCGATCGCGGCGACGGCCCAGGGCAAGACCCTCATCCACGACTGGGTCTACGACAACCGCGCCATCTACCTCACGGACCTCAACCGCCTCGGCGGCCGCCTCCAGCTCCTCGACCCCCACCGCGTCCTGGTCGAGGGCCCCACCCGCTGGCGCGCCGCCGAAATGATGTGCCCCCCGGCCCTCCGCCCGGCGGTGGTCGTCCTCCTCGCGATGATGGCAGCGGAGGGCACGTCGGTCCTCCGCAACGTGTACGTCATCAACCGCGGTTACGAGGACCTCGCGGAACGCCTGAACTCGATCGGCGCCCAGATCGAGATCTTCCGGGACATCTAGGACGTCCTGTACGGCGAATACCGGCACGGCGGGGCGGTGGGGTTTCGGGCGTGGCTACGATCCCGGCGTGGATCCGAACGTCGCTGTCCCGCCGCCGCCCCCGCTTCCGCCCCGGGCGGTTTCGCGGGCGTGGTGGCGGCATCCTCTGCTCGTCGTGGTCGTGGTGCTCGCGGGTCTCTGGGGCGTGTTCTCGTTCTTCGGCGGCGGGGCGTCGGAGGAGAAGGCGGTGCCGCCGCAGGCGAGCGTCACGGTCACCGTGTCCGCGCCTCCTCGGCCTTCCGGGCCTCCCTCGCTCGTGGGGAAGAGCCTCAGGGAGGCGAAGGAACAGGCTGCCGCCGCCGGGTTCGACGTCGTGTCGCACGATGCCTCCGACCAGGACGCCCGGCAGTGGGACGTCGGTAGCTGGAAGGTGTGTTTTCAGGGGGCCGCCGGGCAGCGGAGTGGTGGGCGGCCCGTGCTCGATCTCGGGGTGGTGCGGGTCGAGGCGCCTTGTCCGCGTGCTGATGGCGGCGAGATTCCCTGGCCTGCCATGCCCGCCGTCACCGGGATGACCTTCGCGCGGGCCGGTGAGACGCTCGGGCCCCTCGCGTTCCGGAAGGTCGAGCCCGAGAGTGCGTACTCCGATGTGGATCTGCCCGGCGTCGCCGATCCGTGGAAGGTCTGCTTCCAGGATCCCGAGCCGGGCAGGACCGTCGAGAACCCGCAGTTCGGGATCGTTTATCTGAAGCTCGCGCCGCCCGACGCGCCCTGCCCCGAGCGGCCGTACGCCGAGCTGCGGCCGGACAGGCCCTAGGCGCCCGGCATCATTCCGCCGCCCTTGAGGCGTTCGAGGTCGGAGGCGCGGACCTGGATCACGAAGAGGGCGACGAGGGCGCCGACGACCGCGAAGATCGCCGCGGTGACGAAGCCCGCGGAGACGCCGCTGGCGAGGACCTGGTCGCTGTAGGGCGGTGGGAGTTGGCCGGTCTTCGCGAACTGGGCCTTCTCCAGCGGGCCGGCCTGCGAGAGGAAGGCCGGGACCTGGGTCTCCGCCTCGTTGCGGCTGGCCGTGCCGAAGACGGTCACCAGGATCGAGAGGCCGAGCGAACCACCCACCTGCTGCGTGGCGTTGAGCAGACCGGAGGCGGCGCCCGACTCCTGCTGCGGGACGTTCGACAGCGCCATGATGGTCAGCGAGACGAACATCAGGCCCATGCCCATGCCGAAGACGAGGAGCGGCCCGAGGATGCTGCCCGCGTAGGTGGAGTTCACATCGGTGAGCGTCAGCCAGGACAGGCCGGCCGCGGCGAGCACCGATCCCGTCACCATGAAGGGCTTCGGACCGTACCGGGGCAGCAGGTTGGACGTGAGGCCCGCGCCGACCGCGATGATCCCGCTGACCGGCAGGAACGCGAGCCCCGTCGCCAGGGGGCTGAAGCCCAGCACCTGCTGCACGAACAGGGTGAGGAAGAAGAACATCCCGAAGATGGCCGCCGCCAGACAGAGCATGATGACGTAGGTGCCCGAGCGGTTGCGGTCGGCGAACATGTGCAGGGGCGTGATGGGTTGCTGGGAGCGCCGCTCGATGAGGATGAACGTGGCCAGGAGGACGACCGCGGCGGCGAACGAGCCGATCGTGTAGGGATCCCTCCAGCCCTCCTGCGCGGCCCGGATGAATCCGTACACCAGCGCCACCATGCCGAGCGTCGAGGTCAGCGCTCCGGCGAGGTCGAAGTGGCCGGGATGGCGCTCGGACTCCTTGACGTGCCGCGGCGTGAGGAGCGCGATCACTATGGCGATCGGGACGTTGACGAAGAAGATCCAGCGCCAGTCGAGCCATTCGACGAGCATGCCTCCGGCCACCAGGCCGATCGCGCCGCCGCCGGCCGAGACGCCCGCGAACACACCGAAGGCCCGGTTGCGTTCCGGGCCTTCGTCGAACGTCGTGGTGATGAGGGAGAGGGAGGTCGGCGAGGCTATCGCGCCACCGACGCCCTGCAGCGACCGGGCCGCGAGGAGCTGCCACTCGGTCTGCGCGAGTCCGCAGAAGAGGGAGGCGAGTCCGAAGAGCAGCACGCCGAAGATGAAGACCCGGCGGCGGCCGAGGATGTCGCCCGTGCGCCCGCCGAGGAGGAGCAGGCCTCCGAAGGTGAGCGTGTAGGCGTTGACGACCCAGGACAGGCTGGTGGTCGAGAAGTCCAGCGCGCTCTGGATGTGCGGGAGCGCGATGTTCACGATGGTGATGTCGAGGACGACCATCAGCTGGCAGGAGGCGATCACGAACAGGGCGATGCCCTTGCCGTCTCCGCCGCCTTTGCGGGGAGCGGTCGACGTCGGGGTCGTCGGCTTCGGTGTGCTGCTACTCATGGCAGTTCATGGCGCATCGCGCCCTCACCTGACGGGTCCGTGGGCCGGTCAGTCCACCTTTCGACACTAAGCCTGGTCCACTCGGGTGACCAATTGATCAAGCGGGCCCGGGCTCGTCCAGGACCGCGAAGCCGTCGAGCTCCACCAGGGCCTGCTCGTCCCAGAGGCGTACGACTCCGATGACCGCCATCGCCGGGTAGTCCCGACCCGCCAACTGCCGCCAGATCCGGCCCAGTTCGTGGGCGTGCTCGCGGTAGTCGGCGACGTCGGTGGTGTAGACGGTGACCCGGGCGAGGTCGGCGGGGGTGCCGCCGGCGTGCCGCAGGGCGGTGAGCAGATTGCCGAGGGCGGTGGTGAACTGCTCGGTGAGCTCCTCCCCCACGACCTTGCCCTCCGTGTCGAGGGCCGTCTGTCCGGCGAGGAAGACGAGCCGGGTCCCGGTGGCGGTCACGGCGTGGGAGAAGCCGGTGGGCGGGGAGAGTTCGGCGGGGTTGTGACGGTGCAGGCTCATGGGGTCGGCTCCTCGGTCTTCCGCTCCTCGGTCTTCCACTCCTCGGTCTTCGGCTCCTCGGCCTTCGGCTCCTCGATGGGCTTCGCGGGCGGCAGCTGCGCGTACAGCTCCTTCGCGATGATCGTGCGCTGCACCTCCGTCGCGCCCTCGTAGATCCGCGGCGCGCGGACCTCCCGGTAGAGGTGTTCCAGGAGGTGGCCGCGCTGGAGGGCGAGGGCGCCGTGCAGTTGGACCGCCGCGTCCACGACGTACTGGGCGGTCTCGGTGGCGAGGAGCTTCGCCATCGCGGAGCGCCGGGGGACGTCCGGGTCTCCCTCGTCGTACGCGACGGCCGCCGCGTACACGAGGAGGCGGGCGGCCTCGGTGCGGGTGGCCATCTCGGCGACGCGGTGCGAGACGGCCTGGAGGTCGGCGAGGACGCCGCCGAAGGCCGGGCGGGCGGCGGTGTGGGAGAGGGCCGCGTCGAGGGCGGCCTGGGCCATGCCGACGGCGAAGGCGCCGACGCTGGGCCGGAAGAGGTTGAGGGTGTTCATGGCGACCCGGAAGCCCCGGTCGGGTTCGCCGAGGAGGTCCTCGGGGCCGACGGGGACGCCGTCGAAGGTGAGGGTGCCGAGGGCGTGCGGGGCGAGCATGTCGAGCGGTTCCCCGCCGAGGCCGGGGCGGTCCGCGGGGACCAGGAAGGCGGTGACGCCGCGGGCTCCGGCGCCGCGGGTGGTGCGGGCGAAGACGGTGGCGAAGTCGGCCTCGGGGGCGTTGGAGATCCAGCGTTTCTCGCCGTGCAGGCGCCAGCCGCCGCGTCCGTCGGGGACGGCGTCGAGGGCGAGGGCCGCGGCGTCGGAGCCGGCGTCCGGTTCGGAGAGGGCGAAGGCGGCGACGGCGCGTCCCGCGGTGGCCTCGGGGAGCCAGCGGGCGCGCTGGGCGGGGGTGCCGAAGGCGGCGACGGGGTGGGTGCCGAGGCCCTGGAGGGCGAGCGCGGTCTCGGCCTCGGTGCAGGTCCGGGCGAGGGACTCGCGCAGCAGGCAGAGGTCGAGGGCGCCGGCCTCGAAGAGGCGGGCGAGGAGGCCGAGCTCGCCGAGGGCGGCGACGAGGGGGCGGTTGACCCTGCCGGGTTCGCCCTGGTCGGCGAGGGGCTTCAGGCGGTCGGCGGCGAGCGCGCTGAGCTGCGCACACCAGGTGGTCTGTGCCGGATCGAGCGAGAATGCGGGCATGTGGGCCCTCTCTGACGCCCCCGGGCGTCTTCGTCACGACGCCTTCCGGCGCTCTGGTCCGGGCGCCCTCGGGCGCCCTGCTTCCGGCGCCCTGCGACGCCTCTGCGGCGACGCCGTCCGGCGCCCTGTTCCCGGCGCGCTCCGACCGCCCTCGTACGACGGCGCTCCTCGGCGCCCCGGCCGGGGTGCCCGTCGGCGCCCGCGCGGCGACGGCCTCCGGCGCCTCCGTACCGGCGCCCTCACGGGCCTGCGTCCCAGCCTCCTCCCGCGCGCTCGTCCCGGTGCCTCCCGGCACCTCTGTCGCGAACCGTTGACTGTCGTCACCAACACGATACGCTCGTCGAGCGACGTACGACCCCACCACGACAGGGGGACGGACTCATGGAGCTGACGCCTTCGGGCCACCTCGACACCTTCGCCCGTGACCGGCTGCCGCCGCCCGATCGGTGGCCCCGGCTCGTCTTCGACCTCCCCGAGCTCCACTACCCCGACCGGCTCAACTGCGGCACGGAACTCCTCGACCGCAGCGTGGAGCGGTTCGGTGCCGACCGACCCGCCTTCCACGACGGCGAGGGCGGGATCTGGAGCTACGGGGAGCTCCGCGACCGGGTGGACCGGATCGCCCACGTCCTCACCACCGACCTCGCGGTGCTGCCCGGCAACCGGGTGCTCCTGCGCGGCCCCACCACTCCCTGGCTCGCCGCCTGCTGGCTCGCCGTGATGAAGGCCGGCGGGGTCGCCGTCACCGTACTGGCCCAGCAGCGCGCCCCCGAACTCGCCGTGATGGCCGAGGCGGCCCAGTGCACCCACGCGCTGTGCGACGCCCAGGTCCTCGACGAGCTCCGCGCGGCCCGGATACCCGGGCTCCGGGTCACCCCCTTCGGCGGGGACGGCCCGGACGACCTCCTCTCCCTCGCCGCACGCCACCCCGGCCCGTACGAGGCCGTGGCCACCGCCGCCGACGACGTGGCCCTCATCGCCTTCACCTCCGGCACCACCGGCCGGCCCAAGGGCTGCGTCCACTTCCACCGGGACGTCCTCGCCGTCGCCGACACCTTCTCCGCGCGCGTCCTGCGCCCGCTGCCCGACGACGTCTTCGCCGGCTCGCCGCCGCTCGCCTTCACCTTCGGCCTCGGCGGGCTCGTCGTCTTCCCCCTGCGGGCCGGGGCGAGCGCGGTCCTCCTCGAACAGGCCGGGCCCAAACAGCTCCTCGCGGCGATCGAGCGGCACAAGGTGACGGTCCTCTTCACCGCCCCGACGGCCTACCGCGTCATGCTCGACGAACTGACCCAGGGCACCGCCCCCGAGGTGGCCTCGCTGCGCCGCTGCGTCTCGGCCGGCGAGAACCTGCCGGAGGCGACCTGGACGGCCTGGTACGCGCGGACCGGTCTGCGTCTGATCAACGGCATCGGGGCCACCGAGCTCCTGCACATCTTCATCTCCGCCGCCGACGGCGACATACGCCCCGGCACCACCGGCCGCCCGGTGCCCGGCTGGCAGGCCAGGGTCGTCGACCGCGAGGGCAACGCCGTCCCGGACGGCGAGGAGGGGCTGCTCGCGGTGCGCGGCCCGGTGGGCTGCCGCTATCTGGCCGACCCCCGCCAGGAGGAGTACGTGCGGAACGGCTGGAACGTCACGGGCGACACGTACGTCCGCGAACCCGACGGCTGGTTCCGCTACGTCTCACGGGCCGACGACATGATCATCTCGGCCGGGTACAACATCGCGGGCCCCCAGGTGGAGGAGGTGCTCCTGGACCACCCCGACGTCGTGGAGACGGCGGTCGTGGGCCGCCCGGACGAGCTGCGCGGCCAGGTCGTCGTGGCGTACACGGTGGTACGGGACGGGGTGCCGCGCGACGCGAGCACCGCCGCCGCGCTGCGGGCCTTCGTCCGCGCCCGCATCGCCCCGTACAAGTCGCCCCGGGAGATCGTCTTCCTCGACGCGCTGCCGCGCACCGCGACGGGCAAGCTCCAGCGCTTCCTGCTGCGGGACCCGGCGCGACCGGCATGACGTGTGCAGCACCCCCTAAAGTGATCACGTGGCCGAGCAGCACACCCCCCGATCCCTGATCGTCTCGTTCTACGGCGCGTACGGCCGTGGGCCCGACGAGTCGCCGGTGCCCGTGGCCGCGCTCATCCGGCTGCTCGGCGCCCTCGGCGTGGACGCGCCGTCGGTGCGTTCCTCGGTGTCGCGGCTCAAGCGGCGCGGGCTGCTGCTGCCGGGCCGTACGGCCGGCGGCGCCGCCGGGTACTCCCTGTCGGAGGACGCCCGGCGGCTCCTGGACGACGGCGACCGGCGGATCTACGCCCGGACGGAGCCGAAGCTGTCCGAGGGCTGGGTCCTGGCCGTCTTCTCGGTGCCCGAGGCCGAGCGGCACAAGCGGCACCTGCTGCGGTCGCGGCTCGCCCGGCTCGGCTTCGGCACGGCGGCGCCGGGCGTCTGGATCGCGCCCGCCCGGCTGTACGAGGAGACCCGGAACGCCCTGGAGCGGCTGGAGCTCTCCCCGTACGTGGACCTCTTCCGCGGCGACCACCTGGGCTACACGGCGACGGCCGAGGCGGTGGCCCGCTGGTGGGACCTGCCGGCGATCGCCGGGCTCCACGAGGAGTTCCTGGCGGCCCACGAGCCGGTCCTGCGGTCCTGGCGGACGGCCCCGGCGGACGCCGGGGACGCCTACCGGGACTACCTCCTCGCCCTGGACTCGTGGCGCCGGCTCCCCTACGCGGACCCGGTGCTCCCGGCGGAGCTCCTGCCGGACGACTGGCCGGGCCGCCGCTCGGCGGAGGTCTTCACCGCCCTGCACGAACTGCTGCGGGACCGGGGCGCGGAGTACGTGGGCCCGTTCCTGGCGGGCGATTAGCGCCGTACGGACAGGGCTCGGACCAGGCAGATCAGGCCCGCCGTGCCGAGGACCGCTCGGACGATGTTCCACGCCACCCACGGGCCCTCGAACGCGGCCCGGGCGGCGGCGGGGTCCTTCGCCGCCGCGAGGGCGTCGTTGAGGGGGACGTTCACGGCCGAGGTGACCACGAGGACGGCCAGGGCGAGGACGAACGCGGCGAGCGTCCAGAGCCTCGCCCGGCCGGCGCGGTGCTGCCAGGCGGCCACCGCCGTGAGGATCGGCACCCCGAAGAACGGGGTGAAGAACACCGGGTTCTGGATGACGTCGTTGATGTTCGTCATCACCTCGACGTAGACCCGGTCGTCGCTGCGCGCCAGTGCCGGCATCACCGAGCAGACGTACGCGAACCACACCCCCGCGAGGAGTCCCGTCAACGCCGTCGCCGTGCCGAGGACCGCCCCGGCACCCTTCCCGCCCCTGTTTTCTGTCATGCCCTCATTCAAGGGGAGGAGCCAGGGCGGGGGACATGGTTCCGCGTCGCACCCGCATACGCGAGCGTCCAGGTTCTTCAGTCCCGGCGGCCGGTGGGCGGGCGGCGGCTGCCCGCGCGGTACGGGGCGGGCCAGGGCGCGGCCGGTCCCCGGTACTCCTGCTCGGCCGCCGCGTGCAGGGTCCAGTGCGGGTCGTAGAGGTGCGGTCGGGCGAGGGCGCAGAGGTCGGCGCGGCCCGCGAGGAGCAGGGAGTTGACGTCGTCCCAGGAGGAGATCGCGCCGACCGCGATCACGGGGACGCCGAGTTCGTTGCGGATGCGGTCGGCGTACGGGGTCTGGTACGAGCGGCCGTAGGCGGGCTCCTCGTCGGGGACGACCTGGCCGGTGGAGACGTCGATGGCGTCGGCGCCGTGGTCGGTGAAGGCGCGGGCGATCGCGACGGCGTCCTCGGCGGTCGTGCCGCCCTCGGCCCAGTCGGTGGCGGAGATCCGGACGGTCATGGGCCGGTCGGCCGGCCAGGCCTCCCGTACCGCGTCGAAGACTTCGAGGGGGTAGCGCAGCCGGGCCGTGAGGTCGCCGCCGTAGCCGTCGGTGCGGTGGTTGGTGAGCGGGGAGAGGAAGCCGGAGAGGAGGTAGCCGTGGGCGCAGTGGAGTTCGAGGAGGTCGAAGCCGCTGCGGGCGGCGCGGTGGGCGGCGGCGGTGAACTGCTCGCGTATCGCGGTGAGTCCGGCGCGGTCGAGGGCGGCCGGGGTCTGGTTGACGCCGGGCCGGTACGGGAGGGGCGAGGCGGCGACGAGGGGCCAGTTGCCCTCGGGGAGCGGCTGGTCGATGCCCTCCCACATGCGGCGGGTGGAGCCCTTGCGGCCGGAGTGGCCGAGCTGGACGCCGAGCGCGGTGCCGGGCGCCGAGGCGTGGACGAAGTCGGTGATCCGGGACCAGGCCCCGGCCTGCTCGTCGGTCCAGAGGCCGGCGCAGCCGGGGGTGATGCGGCCCTCGGGGCTCACGCAGACCATCTCGGTCATGACGAGTCCGGCGCCGCCGAGGGCCCTGGAGCCGAGGTGGACGAGGTGGAAGTCGCCGGGGACGCCGTCCTCGGCGACGTACAGGTCCATGGGGGAGACGACGACCCTGTTGCGGAGGGTCAGTCCGCGCAGCCGGAACGGGGTGAACATCGGCGGGGTGCCGGGCGGGCAGCCGAAGTCCGCCTCGACGGCGGCGGTGAAGACGGGGTCGCGCAGCTTCAGGTTGGCGTGGGTGACGCGGCGGCTGCGGGTGAGCAGGTCGAACGCGAAGCGGCGGGGCGGCCGGTCGACGTGCCCGGAGAGCTCCTCGAACCAGCTCAGGCTGGCGCCGGCCGCGCGCTGGGTGGACTCGACGACGGGGCGGCGCTCCGTCTCGTACGCGGTGAGGGCCTCGTCGAGGGTGGGGTGGGCGCCGACGGCGGCGGCGAGGGCGACGGCGTCCTCGACGGCCAGCTTGGTGCCGGAGCCGATGGAGAAGTGCGCGGTGTGGGCGGCGTCGCCGATGAGGACGGTGTTGCCGTGGGACCAGCGCGCGTTGGCGACGGTACGGAAGGCGGTCCAGGCGGAGTTGTTCGAGCGGAGCTCGCGGCCGCCGAGCGCCTCGGCGAAGACCTTGGCGCAGCGGGCGGTGGACTCGGCCTCGTCGAGCTCGTCGAAGCCGGCGGCCCGCCAGACCTCCTCGCGCATCTCGACGATGACGGTGGAGTCGGCCGGGGAGAAGGGGTAGGCGTGGAGCTGCATCACGCCGTGCTCGGTCTCGGCGATCTCGAAGCGGAACGCCTCGAAGGGGAAGTCGGCGGCGAGCCAGATGTAGCGGCAGCGGTGGGTGGTGAGCCGGGGGCGGAAGTGCGCGGCGTGGGTCTCGCGGGTGCGGCTGTGGACGCCGTCGGCGGCTATGACCAGGTCGTGCTCCGCGGCGAGGACGGCGGCGGGCGGGGCCTCGGTGCGGAAGCGGAGCCGTACGCCGAGCTCGGCGCAGCGGGCGTGCAGGATCTCCAGGAGCCGGCGGCGACCGAGGGCGGCGAAGCCGTGGCCGGTGGAGGTGGTGCGGTGGCCCCGGTGGACGACGTCGATGTCGTCCCAGCGGACGAGCTCGCGGCGGAGCGCCTCGTACACGACGGGGTCGGCGTCCCGGATGCCGCCGAGGGTCTCGTCGGAGAGGACGACGCCGAAGCCGAAGGTGTCGGAGGGCGCGTTCCGCTCCCAGACGGTGATCTCGCGGGTGGGGTCCTGGCGCATCAGCAGGGCGGCGGCGTAGAGCCCGCCGGGCCCACCACCGACGACGGCGACGGTCCGGGGGACGGGGCGGGGGCCGGGGTCCGGGCCGGGGTCGGGGTCGGGGCCGGGGCCGGGGCCGGGGCCGGGGTCGGCCCCGGGGTCGGGGTCGGGGTCGGCCCCGGGGTCGGGGTCGGGGTCGGGACCGAGGCCGGGGTCGGGGTCGGCGCCGGGGTCGGCGCTCAGGCCGGTAACAGGGGCGGCGTCACGCCGGGCGCCCCCGTCGGCGTCGCTCCCGGGGCGGGGGCCGGCGTCCCTGGTGGGCCCGGCCGGGGGCGTCAGCATCCCCGCCACTTCGGGGGGCGCTTCTCGGAGAAGGCGGCGTGGAACTCGGCGTAGTCCTCGCCGTTCATCAGGAGCGCCTGGGTGGCCGCGTCCAGTTCGACCGCGGCGGCGAGCGGCATGTCGAGTTCGGCGGTGAGCAGGGCCTTGGTCTGGGCGAGGGCCAGGGCGGGGCCGTCGGCGAGCCGGCGGGCGAGGGCGGCGGCCCGCTCCCCCGCCGCGCCCTCCTCGGTGAGCTCGCTGAGGAGCCCGATCCGCTCGGCCTCGGCGGCGTGGACGGGCTCGCCGAGCATGAGGAGGCGGGTGGCGTGGCCGAGGCCGACGACCCGGGGCAGCAGATAGGCGGCGCCCATGTCGCCGCCGGAGAGCCCGACCCGGGTGAAGAGGAAGGAGAAGCGGGTGGTGGGGTCGGCGATCCGGAAGTCGGCGGCGAGGGCGAGGACGGCCCCGGCGCCGGCGGCGACGCCGTGCAGGGCGGCGACGACGGGGAAGGGGCATTCGCGCAGGGCGCGGACGACCTGGCCGGTCATCCGGTTGAAGTCGAGGAGCCGGGCGGTGTCGAGGTCGAGGGTGGCGCCGATGATCTCGTCGACGTCGCCGCCCGAGCAGAAGCCGCGGCCCTCGCCGCCGAGGACGAGGGCGCGGACGGCGCGCTCGCGGGAGAGCTCGGCGAGGAGGTCGCGCAGATCGGCGTAGGCGCCGAAGGTGAGCGCGTTGAGTTTCGCGGGGCGGGCCAGGGTGACGGTGGCGACGCCCTGGTCGATGTCGAGGCGTAGATGCTGCCAGCGTGACGTGCGGGGCGCGGAGCCGGTAAAGGGGCTCATCCGAGGGGCCTCCTTCCTCCGCAGGGAGGGTATCACCGTACTGTGACTGTCGTCACGAGTACGCGATACGCCGGGCTCCACAAGGTCCCGGGCCACGGTCGACCTAAGTCCCTGCGGGAAGGGAGGGGGTGCCCTGGGAAGAGGATTTTGCGCCTCGTAAGGTTGAAACCAGGACGTCTAGGGATGCCCCCACCCCACTCGCCCCATCCGCCCCTCGGTGAAGGGAGCCCGCCCCCCATGCCCGAAGCCACCGGACCCGCGGCCGTGAGCCCCGGAATCGGGACCGCCGGACCCGCCACGGCTGATCCCGGGACCGAGCCCGCCGGACCCGCCGTCGCCTGGCGCGTCCGGCTGCCCCACACCACCGCCGCCGTGCCGATCGCCCGCGCCCTGATCCGTACCGCGCTCACCGACATCGACCCCGTGGCCGCCGACCGGCCCGACTGCGACACGGCGGAGCTCCTCACCGCCGAACTCGTCGCCAACGCCGTCGAGCACACCGAGGGCGAGGGCCCCATCGAGCTGGTCGTCGAACTGCTCGCGGCGCCCGGCGGCTGTCAGATCGAGGTCCACGACTCGCAGCCCGCCGGCCCCGGCGAGCTCGTCCGCCCCGGCCCGGACATCGAGGTCGACCCGTGGCAGGAGCACGGCCGGGGTCTCCTCCTGATCCGCGCGCTCAGCAGCGACTGCGGACACCGCCCCACCGCGCACGGCAAGGCGGTGTGGTTCACGCTCCCGGGGATACCGGCCCAGCGGCGGCGCCGCCCGTAGGGCCCCCGGCAGGACAATCCCCTGCCACTCCCCTGCCACTCCCCTGCCACTCCCCTGCAGGACCACCACCCCGCAGGGCCACTTCCTCCGCGGGACTACTTCCCGGCCGGGCCGGCCAGGGTCGCCACCAGGACCGCCTTGATGGTGTGCATCCGGTTCTCGGCCTCGTCGAAGACGACCGAGTGCGCCGACTCGAAGACCTCGTCCGAGACCTCCAGCTCGGTCAGGCCGTGCCGGGCGTGGATGTCCCGGCCGACGGCCGTGCCCAGGTCGTGGAAGGCGGGCAGGCAGTGCAGGAACTTGACGTCCGGGTTCCCGGTGGCGCGCAGCACGTCCATCGTCACGGAGTACGGGGAGAGGGCGGCGATCCGCTCGTCCCAGACCTCCTTGGGCTCACCCATGGAGACCCAGACGTCGGTGACGACGAAGTCCGCGCCGGCGACGCCCTCGGACACGTCATCGGTGAGGGTGATCGTGGCGCCGCTGGTCTCGGCGAGCTTGCGGGCCGCGGCGACGACGTCCTCGGCCGGCCAGTAGGCCTGCGGGGCGACGATCCGGACGTCCATGCCGAGCAGGGCGCCGGTGACGAGGTAGGAGTTGCCCATGTTGAAGCGGGCGTCGCCGAGGTAGGCGAAGGCGATCCCGTCGAGCGGCTTGTCCACGTGCTCGGTCATGGTGAGCACGTCGGCGAGCATCTGGGTGGGGTGCCAGTCGTCGGTCAACCCGTTGAAGACCGGCACGCCCGCGAAGGCGGCGAGCTCCTCGACGTTCGCCTGGCTGTCCCCGCGGTACTCGATGCCGTCGAACATCCGGCCGAGGACCCGGGCGGTGTCCTTGACCGACTCCTTGTGGCCGATCTGGGAGCCCGAGGGGTCGAGGTAGGTGGTGGAGGCGCCCTGGTCGGCGGCGGCGACCTCGAAGGCGCAGCGGGTCCTGGTCGAGGTCTTCTCGAAGATCAGGGCGATGTTCCGGCCGCGCAGCCGCTGCACCTCGGTGCCCGCCTTCTTGGCGGCCTTGAGCTCGGCGGCGAGCTCGATCAGGCCGCGGAACTCCTCGGCGGTGAAGTCCAGCTCCTTGAGGAAGTGGCGGCCGATGAGGTCTGTGGCCATGGGACGCGCTCCTGTGGGTACGGTCGGGAGGACGGCGGGTCGGGACTCTGGAAGTGTATACGCACTTCAACATTTCTATACAGCCCCCCTCGGTCGACCCCCTCGGTCGGCTCCCCTCGGTCGGCTCCCCTCGGTCGGCCCGCTCGGTCGGCCCGCTCCTCAGCCGGCGTCACGCTCCACCGGACAGCTCATACAGCGCGGACCGCCCCTCCCCCGGCCCAGCTCGCTGCCGGGGATCTCGATCACCTCGATGCCCTGCTTGCGCAGATGCGTGTTCGTCGTGACGTTCCGCTCGTACGCGACGACCACCCCCGGCTCCACCGCCAGCACGTTGCACCCGTCGTCCCACTGCTCGCGCTCCGCCGCGTGCACGTCCTGGGTCGCCGTGAGCACCCGGATGTCCTGGAGCCCGAGGGCCGCCGCGATGGCGCTGTGCATCTGTTCCGGCGGATGGTCGGTGACCCGCAGCGACTGCCCCGCGTCGCCCGGTTCGATCGTGTACGAGCGGAGCATGCCGAGCCCCGCGTACTGCGTGAACGTGTCCTGGTCGACCATCGTCATCACCGTGTCCAGGTGCATGAACGCGCGCCGCTTCGGCATGTCGAGCGCGATGATCGTGCGCGCCGAACCGGCCGCGAACATCCCCCGGGCCAGCATCTCCACCGCCTGCGGGGTGGTCCGCTCGCTCATCCCGATCAGCACGGCGCCGTTGCCGATGACCAGGACGTCCCCGCCCTCGATCGTCGACGGATAGTCCGACTGCCCCTCCGACCAGTGGTGGAAGGAACCCGCCTCCGGGCCCGTGAACAGCGGATGGTGCTTGTAGATCGCCTCGAAGTGCACCGTCTCGCGCTGCCGCGCCGGCCAGCGCATCGCGTTGATGGAGACGCCGTCGTAGATCCAGGCCGAGGTGTCCCGGGTGAAGAGATGGTTCGGCAGCGGGCCGAGGACGAAGTCGTCCAGGTCCAGGGCGTGGAAGCGGACCGAGGTCGGCTCCCGGTACGCCGCCAGGAACTCCCGCTTCGTCATGCCGCCGACCAGCGCCTCGCCGAGCGCGGCGGCGTCCAGCGAGTCGAAGGCCGCGCGCAGGTGGTCGGTGGCGAGCGGGCCGTACTCCTTCTCGTCGAAGACGCGGTCGAGGACCAGCGCGCGGGCCGCCGGGACCTCCAGGGACTCTCGCAGCAGGTCCCCGAACAGGTGCACCTCCACCCCGCGGTCGCGGAGAACGTCGGCGAAGCCGTCGTGCTCCTGCCGGGCCCGCCGCACCCACAGCACGTCGTCGAAGAGGAGGGCGTCCTTGTTGGTCGGGGTGAGCCGCTTCAGCTCCAGATCGGGCCGGTGCAGGATGACGCGGCGGAGCCGCCCGGTCTCGGAATCGACATGGAATCCCATGCGCCCATCCTGACGGAGCCGGGCGGCCCTGGCCCGCGTTTTCGACGCTCAGGTGAGCCACTGGACGACGCCGATCAGGAGGATCGCCCCCACCAGACCTCCGATCAGCAGCGCGGCGCGGCCCAGGAAGCGGCGGGTGTAGCCGCTGCCGAGGTCCTCGCCGAGGGAGTACGCGGGTCCGGGGCTCGGCGGGGTGCGGGGCAGGCCGTACGCCTCCTTCAGGAGCGAGAGCCAGACCGCGTCCGGCAGCCCCGGGCGCTCCCCGTCCACGATCAGCCAGAACGCCTCGCAGGCGGACGGCTGCGGGCTGGTCCGGAGCCGCGAGAGCAGCTCGGCGACCGTGCCGACCGGGGCGTCGCCGCCGGCGAGCAGCGGGCGGACCGCCCAGCGGTACAGCTCGGCGGCGTTCGCCGCGCGCTGATCCTCCGCCGGCTCGGAGCGGTCGTCGCGCGCGGCGGGCGGGACGACGGCCCACAGCTCCCGTGCGATGACGACCTCGCAGAGCTCCCGGCGCAGCGGATGCTCCCAGGACGGCAGGCGCCGGGCGATCTCCTCCAGGAGGACGGTGACGACGACGTACGCCTGCTGCCTGCGCAGCGCGTCGAGCAGCTCGCGGTGGCCGGCGGCCCGGACGAACCCCCGCGCCTCCTCAGGGCTGCGCACGGTCGGCAGCTTGTGCACGAGCGAGGTCTCGGCCTCCCGCCCCCGCTTCCGCAGCCCCCGCCGCGCCCCCTTCCCGGGCCCGGTCCAGTCGGGCCTCACGCGCGCCAGTACGGGACGGGGGTAGGCGACGGCACCGGGCGCCGACGGGGGCTCGGCGGGGTGGGCCGGCCGCCCTGACGGACCCGAGGCGTGGCTGTCGGGCCGGCCGTACGGGGTCGAGACCTGGCTGTCGGGCCGGCCATACGGGTCCGAGACCGGACTCTCGGCCCGGCCGTACGGGTCCGGGTCCAGAGCCGTACCGGGCGCGTCGGGCGGCGAGTCGGGGTACCGGGGGATGGGGGTGCCGCCCTGGCGCCGGGGGTCCGGGCCGGACGGACGCCGCGAGTCGGAGCCGGCCGGCTCCCGGGCACTCGACGTGCGCGGGTCCGTCCCGGTCTGGCCCCGGGGGTCCGAAGCGCCCTGGCCCCGGGGGCCCGAAGCGTCCTCATACCGGGGGGCCTGGCCCGACTGGTCCCGGGAATCCTGCGTATCCGGGTGCCGGGGAGCCGGGGTGTCCTGGCCGAGGCCGGCCGCTTCGTCCTCGTACCGGGGGGCTGAGCCGGGTCGGTCCCGGGGATCCGGTCCGGCCTCGTGCCGGGAGCCCGGGCCGGGCTGTTGGCCGGGTTCCGGAGTCCCCTCGCCCCGGGGGGCCCGGTCTCCGGGGCCGTGGGCGCCCTCGCGCCGGGGGCCCGGGGCGGTCTCGCCTCGCGGGTCGTGGGTGCCCTGCTGCCCGGAGCCCGCGCCGGCCTGGTCCCGGGACCCGGGGGTGTCCCGGTCCCGGAGCCCCGAAGCGCCCTGGTCCCGGGAGCCCGGAGCGCGCTCGTCACGGGAGGGCGTCGTGCCCTGATCCCGGTAGCCCGGAGCGCCCACGTCCCGGGGGGCCGGAGCGCCCACGTCCCGGGGGCCCGGGGCCGACTGGTCCCTCGACGGTGCCGGGCGCTGGTCCCGGGGGACCCGGGGCGGGCGGGATCTCCCGCGTGGGGGGCTGCCGTGGTGGTCCAGGGCGTCCAGGGTGTCCGCCGCTCTCGCCGCCGTGTCCAGGAGGGGGCCCCGGTGGGTGGAGGCCGTCGTACCGAGGACCCTCGCGACCACGTGCTCCCGGCCCTGCTCCTCGAGCTCCGCCAGATGGTGGCGGACCAGCCGGGTCGCGATCTCCTCCGCCCGGTCGCCGCACCGCTCGAGCGGGTCGACGCGGCGCCGTTCGGTGTTGCGGCTCGCCGCGCCGGGCCAGCGGCCGACGAACGCGAACTGGAGCGTGGGCAGTTCGACCGTGTCGTGGGTGGCGAAGGTCCACGGGTGCCGGGTGACCGCCCCGACGATGCTCTGCAGGCCCCAGAGGACGGCAGGCGCGGTGTCGCCCCGTTCGTCGAGGATCGTGAACGGCCCCTCGGGGTGCCGCAGGAACTCCGCCACCGCGCCGACGAGTTCCTCCACCACGTACGGCAGGCGCCGGTCGAGCTCGGCCAGTCCCCCGCCGGGGGCGAGGGCCTCCGCCGGGACCACCGGCAGCCGCCCGCGCGCCCCGGCGGCGTGCGCGGCGCCCTCCCAGTCCCAGCCGTGCAGCCCGAGGCAGACGAAGGGTTTGAGGAGACCCGGCGCGCCGACGAGGGCGTGGCACAGCACGGACGTCCGGCCGTCGGCGTCCGTGAACGGCACGCGCCGGATCAGCATCACGTAGGCGCGCTCCCTGAGCCGGATCAGGGCCGGCCGGATCTCGTCGCCGCTGGCCCGCAGCACGGGCCCGGAGATCCGGAAGAGGTTCTCGGCCTCGTCGCGGGGCCCGGACCAGGCGACCGGCCCGAAGCCCGTGTTGCCGGTGAGGTTCTCGCTGTCCCAGCGGAAGACGATCTGGTCGGCCTCGTGCTCCGTCCGTGTCATCGGACGATCCCCTCCATCGGTTCCGCCCCGGGCAGCAGCCCGCACAGGGCGAACAGCGACAGCAACGGCGCGAGGACCCGGCGCGGCCGGGCCCCGTGCGGAAATCGGTCACCCCGTGCCTGCCCGCCGGTCGCGGCGACGAAGTGCAGGGTGCAGTCGACGCAGTCGTCGAAGGGCTTCAGCCAGGCGGCCCCGGCGTGGTGGGCGAGGAAGGCGTACACGTCCCGGCTCTCCTCCAGGACCGCCGCCGGGTCGTGCCGGCCGGGCAGGGCCCGGCCCAGCCAGCGGTCGACGACCGGTTCGAAGCGGACGAGGTCGCTCTTGTTGACGGCGAGCGCGGCGGGCGCGCCGACGAGTCCGCCCTCCTGCCGGGGGATGCGGTTGAGCACGGTCGTGAAGGCCTCGTCGCCGAAGTCCCGCCGCCGCAGCCCGCTCTGTTCGCGTACGGGGTCGAGCCCGGGCAGCCGCAGGGCGCGCAGCGGGTCGAGGACGAAGACGAACGCGTCGACGCCCATGAGGAAACGCCCGACCTCCCCGTCCTGCGCGAGGTCCTCCCCCGCGAGGTCGAAGAAGACGACGGGCCGGGGCGTCGCGCCGCCCGCCTGGACGAGGAGCCCGTCGGCGAAGCGCGCGAAGGTCTGCTGGCCGGTGCGGCCCAGCTGCCGCCCCTCCTTGAGCCGCTGGACCCGGTCGTGGACGAAGGTGCGGTGCGCCTCGGGGTTGAGCGGCCGGCACTTGAGTCCGTACGGTTCGAGGCCGCCGAGTTCGACCTCGCCGAGCATGGCGGCCAGGAGGTGGGTCTTGCCGACGGACGAGCTGCCGACGAGGGCGATGGAGAGCGGCTCGCCGTTGGTGAGGTAGGGGACGGGGAGTTCGTGCTCCTCGTCGCCGTCCGCGGTGTGCGGGCACAGGTGGTAGGCCTTGCGGAGGGCGTCCGCGACATGGCCGGGGCGGCGTTCGGCGCTGAGGTCCAGCGGGATCCGGTTGCCCTTGGCGTCGATGGTGACGAGCAGCCGTTCGTCGTACTCGACGGGGAGCAGGCAGTACGGGCACATCCGGGCCCGTGAGGCCGGGAGCGGAGCCGGTTCCGACGGGGCGGCCGGCTCGACGGGACGGTAGGAGTCGCCGCCGCCGAAGATCCGGTCGCGCAGCGAGGGGCGCCCGGGCCGTGGGCTCGGCGGGGGCGGTTCCTCTTCGTCCCGGTGGGGTGCGGAGGCCGCGCGTTTCCGGGCGGTCTGGCGGTCGTACTCGGTACGCCAGCGGTCGAGCGGGTCGGCCGCCCCGACGCCGGTGGCGAGCGGGTCGCGGACGTCCAGCAGCCGCATGAGCTCGGCCGGGTGGGGCCGGTCCGCCGCGCGCGCGGCGAAGAGACCGCTCTGCCCGAGGGCCGCGAGACGGCGGTAGTCGGCCAGGTCCGCCGGGGGTCCCTCGCCCCGGTCGGGGCGGCCGGAGAGCAGGTAGTAGGCGAGTTCGGCGACGGACCACAGGTCGTCGCGCGGATCGGCGGTGCCCCGGCCCGCGCGCTGTTCGGGCGAGGCCCAGGGGGCTCCGCCGAAGGGCTCGCGGGCCTCGCCGGCGCGCTGTGCCGCGTACGGTTCGCCGAGCCGTACCCGGGCGCCGTCCCACCGTACGGTGTCGGGCGCGATGGCCCGGTGCACGAGCGAGACCTCCCCCAGGAGCCGTACGGCCATGGCGAGTTGGCCCGTGATGCGCTCCTGGTCCTCGGCGCCGAGGCGCCCCGCCCACTCGGACAGCGGGCGTCCCGTCGGCGGCCGGTACAGCACGAAGGGCTCGGCGGCGGTCAGGTCGAAGCCGACGATCCGCGCGAAGACCGCGCCGAACCTGGCCCCGCCGTACCGCCGTTCGAGCGCGACGGCGGCGGTCACCTCCCGCTCCAGCCGGCCGTACGCCTCGGGGTCGCCCTGCGCCGAGGAGGTCAGCCGGTACTGGAGGACGTGCGAGCCCTTGCCCAGGGTGACCCGGCGCGCGAGGACGCCGGGGCGGCCGGGCGGCCGGTGGTCCTCGCCGTAGCGCACGGCGAAGCGGACCGGGTCCTCCCGGTGGGTGAGGAACTCCAGCTCCTGGTAGTACGGATGGGTCGGCGTGGTCGGCTCCCTCAGGTGATCGGGGTGGTCCGGGCCGATCGGATGGTGCGCATCGCCGGGATGGACCGGGTCCGTCGGGTGATTCGGAGGGGTCGCGGGGTTCGGGAGGCTCGGGTCGATCCGGTCGCTCGGGTCGATCCGGTCGCTCGGGTCGTCCAAGTACCCCGCGTCGTTCGGATGGTTCGGGTCGTCCAGGTACCCCGGGTCGCCCAGGAAGTGCGCGTCGCTCGGGTGGTTCGGGTCGGTCACGGTTCTCCCGCCTCCTCGGCGCGGACGGTGTGCACGACGTCCGCGCGCAGCGGTACGAGACGGAGGATGCCGGCGTGCCGTCCCGCGCCGGTCCACACCACGTCCTCGGCGGCGCCCCGCCAGAGGTCGTCCCCGGCGGCCCCGCGGCGCATCGCCTCGGGCACGAACCGGACCTGCCGGGCGGCGAGCGGGTCGTGGGAGAGCAGCCGCAGGTGCTCGGGGCCGCACAGCGCGACCGTACGGCCGGGGTCGTCCTCGGCCAGGAGCAGCCGGGCCACCGCGTCGGCGGCGACCCCGGTGAGGCGGGCCGCGTCGGGCCGGTCGGAACGGTCGGTGAAGGCCGCGAGGGAGGTCAGCGCGTCGGGGTCGCGCAGGCCCTCGTACCGGGGCGGCGGCGAGGCCGCCACGTCCCGCTCCAGGCGGAGCCGGGTCTCGTCCAGGAGCTCGGTGATCCGCTGCTCGTGACCGGCCCGCGCGAGGGCGCCGGGATCGCGCTCGATGCCCGCCCAGCAGCGGTCGAGGATCAGGACGGTCCCGGCGACCAGGTCGCCGACGAGGGTGTCGACGAGCGCGGGGCCCCCGTCCCCGTACCGGCGCTCCAGCCATCCGGGCGCGGGCAGGGGGCCGTGCGCGGCGGAGGCGAACGCGGCCGGCTCCGGCTCCGGCTCGGCCATCGGCGGCTCCTCGTCCCTGCCGGACCAGCGCTCGCCCTCCGCCCGGTCCCTCCAGGCCTCCGCCCCGCCCCTCCGGGCCTCCGCCCTGTCCTCCCAGGCCTCCGCGCCGTCCCCCCAGGGCTCGGCTCCGTCGCCCCAGGCCTCCGGGCCGTCGCCCCAGTCGTCGGCGTCGTCCTTCCAGTCCTCCCAGCTCCACGACGCCGTGCCGGAGTCCCGGACCGGCGGTGGCTCCGCCTCGGGGCGGCCGGCCGGCCGGGCCGCGTGCGGCTGCCCGTGCGCGTCGGCGGTCTCCGCGAGGCCCCGGAGCAGCCCGGCCACGGCTCCCGCGCCGGCCGAGCAGTGGTGCCGTACCTCGGCGAAGAGCCAGTCGTGGACGGCGGTCGTGACCACCAGGGTCTGGATCTCCCGCAGGATCCGCCAGGCCTCCTCCGGGTCGGCGCGCGTCCACCAGTCGTCGACGGCCCGGCTCCAGTCGCGCAGCGCGAGCAGGACGACGGCCGCCACGGACACGGTCGCCGCCACCGCCCCTGCCCAGACGGGGAGTTCCAGGAACTGGCCGAGGCCCGCCCCGGCGAGGCCGCCGAGCAGGCCCCCGAAGAGCCGGGGCGCCGCGCCCGTGGCACCCCCGCCGTCGATGCGGCCATCGGGCGAGCGGTTCGGTCTGCGGCGCAGCATCAGATGGGCGAGTCCGGCGGCGAGGACGCCGACGGCGGGGCCGAGGACCCAGCCGAGCAGCGGCCAGACCCCGGCGAGCAGCGCCAGGAGTCCGGTCACGGCGAAGGCCGCGGGCCGCGAACCGCCGGCCGTGAAGGGGTACCGGGCGCCGAGCCGGCGCAGCCGCTCGGGTCCGCAGATGGCGTCGAGGCGGGCGAGCCGGGCCGCGCTGCCGACGGGCGCGGTGCGCGCGGACAGCGCGGAGAGCCGGGCCGCCACGGACCGCAGCGGCAGGCCCTTGCCGATCAGGTCGTGGGTGAGGTCGCGCAGCGCCGGGACGATCCCGGCCCGCGAGATCTCCCGCGGCAGCTCCGGCAGTTCGACCCCGCGGTCCCGCAGCACCCCCCGGTGCTCGGCGGTGAGCCGGGTGCCGCCCGCCGCGCCGAACGCGTCCGCGACGGCGGTACGGAACCGGTCGAGCTCCTCCGTCACCCGCTCGATGTCCGCGGGCAGGTCGACGGACCGGCCCGCCCGGGTGAGCAGGCCGGCCGGGCCGCGCACCCGCTGGTAGCCCTCGACGGCCTCGCCGACCGCCGCGTCGCAGGCGGCGAGCGTCGCCCCCGCCCGGCCCTGCGGCGGCAGCCACCGGTGGCCGGACAGGGAGCGCGGGACTCCCTCGTCCAGGAGCAGCGCGAGCGCGCCCGGCACCTGGTCGGCGGAGACGTTCCCGGCCGGGACGTCGGGTCCGGTGAGCCCCTCCACGGCCTGGCGCCAGGCGCGTGCCCGGGCCTCGTCGGTGAGGTCGTGCTCCAGGACCCGCACGGCCGGTACGGCGACGCCGTGCACCACGCCGCCGAGGGCGCGCAGGACGGCGTCGAAGACCTCGGGCGTGGACAGGACGTCGACGAGCGGGCGCAGCACGGCCTCGCCGGGGACGCCGTCCTCCGTGGAGTCGAAGACCCACAGGACGCCGGCGGCGGGCGGGCGGAGGGTGAGGGAGCGGCTCAGGGTCCGCTCGCCCCGGCGGGCGACGGCCAGGCAGACGATGTGCGCGGGCCCGTAGGAGGAGAGGCGTTCGTAGAGCAGCTGGTGGGCGACGAGGCGGTCGGCCGTGTCGACGACGAGGAAGCGCCGTTCGCCGCCGGGCTGCGGGACGTCCAGGGCGGCGCGTACGACGGCTTCGAGTCCGTACGCGCCGTCCGTCGGCGTCCGCAGGTCGAGGCAGACGGCGTGGCCCGGCAGGGGCCGTTCGGGCAGGACGGGAGGGACGTGGGGGCTCACTCCGCCTCACCGGCCCGGTCGCGGCGGTGCGGTTCGTCGGCGGCGGGCCCGGACTCCGGGCCGCGGTCCGACTCGTCACGCGTCTCGTAGCCCCTCTCGTAACCCGTGTCGTAACCGGTCTCGTAACCCGTCCCGTGGCCCCCGTCGTAGCCCTCACCTTCGGGCTCGAAGTCCGGCTCGGGGTCCAGCTCCCAGTCGCCCTCGTAGGCGGACGGCGGCGGTGCGGAGGCGGGCTCCTTCGCGTACCCGGAACGCGGATCGCGCCGAACCCCGTTCTCCCGCCCGGCACCGTCCTCGTACCCGGACCGGGAGTCGTGCGCGGGGCCGTCGTCGTACCCGGACCGGGACTCGTACGCGCGCCCGTCGTCGTACCCGGACCGGGAGTCGTACGCGCGCCCCTCTTCGTACGCGCGCCCGTCGTCGCGGATCCGCCCCGCATCGGTGTCGGGCCCCGGCCCCGACTCGTAGGCCTCGTACTCCTCGTAGTACCGGGGCCTGGGCGCGTGCCCCGCGCCGTTCTCGTGCCGGGCGGGGGACTCGTACCGGGGACGCGGGCGGGGCTCCTGGCGGGCCTCGGGGACGTACCCCTGCCTCTGCCCCCGCGGACGCCTCGGCTCCTGGCCCCGCCCCTGGCCCTGGCCCCGGCGGGGCGCGTGGCGCTCGTAGAGGGCGCGGAGGGTCGCCCGGGTCGGGCGGGCCGAGCTCGGGAAGCGCATGTCGAGGGCGCCCGGGTAGGTGACCGACCAGAAGTGGCGGAGCGGCGCGAGCCATTCGCTGTCCGCCTCGCCGTACTCGGCGGCGATCCGGTCGATCAGGGCGAGCTGGCGCGGGGCGACGTTCTCCACGAAGTGGGTGAAGAGCGGCGACGGGGGTGCGGGGACCTGGGCGAGGCCCTGGGGCAGGGCCCGCATGAGCCGTTCGCAGAACTGCTCGATGATCTGCCCCTCGTCGAGCAGCGCCCAGCGTTCGTACGCGCGCAGCAGCCCCGCCCAGCTGGAGAGCGAGCCGTCGAAGCCCTCCAGGCGCAGCGACATGGTCGCGCCCTCGCCCTCCTGGAGGCGGATCCGGACGAGGTGGGGGGAGTCGGCCCGGCCCTCGGCGGCGATGTGGCCGTTCCACATGGCGCAGAGCAGCCGGTGGAGGATGCGCTGCCGGTCCTGTTCGGTGGAGACGAGCCAGTCGTCCTGGTAGCCGAGCCGCTGGCGCCAGTGCAGGAAGTCCTCCTCGCCGCTGGAGTCGCGGGCCTCGGACCAGAGGCTGAGGACGCTGCGGACCTCGGAGATGTCGGTGAGGTTCATGCCGCTGCGGAAGAAGACGACGGTGATGGAGTCGGTGTCGACGGCCCGGCACTCGGGGAACACCCGGGAGGGCAGGTTGAGTTCCTGCGCGAGGAAGCCGGCGGCGCGGCCGTCGGACTCGCTCGCCGGGTGCACGATGAGGATCTTGAGCGGGCCGCTGCCGTCCGGGATGAAGCCGACCGGGAGGAGTCCGGCGAGCCGGGAGCGGAACTGGTCGAGCCAGCGCGGGTCGACCTTCGCCTCGGCGGTCTCGTCGCCCGCGGCGGCCCGGAGCAGCAGCTCCATGGAGGGCAGCAGGGGGCGGGCGAAGACGTCCTCGTTGGCCTCGCCGAAGAGGCGCTTGACCCGCCGCTCGACGACCTGCTTGATCTCCTTGACGGCCGCGCCGGGCGAGCGGCGGACGGCGTCGAGGGCGCGCCGCCAGTCGTCGGGCGCGACCAGCCGGTCGAGGAGGGTCGCGGGGTCGGTGCTCTCGGGGAGGCCCTCGCTCTGGGCGAGGCGGTCGATGACGTCGTCGTAGAAGGCGCGCAGGGTGTTCTGCGGGGGCAGCAGATAGGCGATGCCGGCGCGGTCGTCGCGGTAGAGCTCGCGGCGGCTGTCTGCGAAGGACTTCGCCTCGTCCTGCTCGTGGGCGCGGAGCACCTTGGCGAGTTCGCCGACCTCGGCGGTGACGCGGTTGAGGGAGGGCCGCCACTGGTTCTCGCCGGCCTGCCAGCCGCGGTGCCACAGGACGCGGGCCCGCCACTGGTACCAGGCCTGCTGGGCGGCGAGGGTGTCCTGGACGTCGGGGTCGGTCCACCGGGCCGGTACGACTCCGCCGACGCTGCGCCTGATGTGGGGGATGTTGGGGGCGGAGGTCTGGACGTTCGGGGGCCGCTCGGGGTCGTTGCGCCGGTTGTCGAGCATGCCGGTGAAGCCCTCCCTGGCCACCCGGTCGGGGTGGCCGGGCAGTCCGGCGAGGATGGTCAGGAGCTGGAACGGGCCGACGAGGCCGAGGAGTTCGCGGGCGCCCGAGCCGGGCCTGAAGTCCTCGGTGAGGCGGGGGATCTCGCGGGAGAGGTGGACGTCGAGGCGCTGGAGGGAGTCCTCCATGTCGTTGAGCCGCTGCCGGAGCTCCTGGGTGATGTCCCGGCTGCCGCGGGGCAGTTGCTCGGGCAGGGGGACGTCCGGGGCCTCGCGGCTCCACAGCCGGCCGATGCCGGAGCGGGTGAAGAGGTCCCGGACCATGTCCTGGCCGTCCCGGGCGGGCCGCCGGGCCCGTTCGGCCATGCCGCGGACGGCCTGGGCGAGGAGCCGGGCGGCGACGATCTCGGCGAGGTCGTCGACGGGGACGGTGAGGGAGGCGGCGAGGCTGGTGGACATGCCGCGGTAGCCGATGCCGGACCGGGCCGGGGTCGAGCGTTCCACGGCCTTGTTGATGAAGCTGGCGGCGAAGGACTGGTAGTCGTCCTCGGAGCGGTTCCCCGACCCCGTGTCCTCGCCGAGTTCGGTGCCGATCAGCGACATCACCATGGCGGTGATGGAGCGGCGCAGGTCCTCGCTGCCGATGACGGCCGGCTTGGAAAAGAGGAAGGCGGTCTGCATGGTGGCGGGGCGCAGGGCGACGACCCCGTCGCCGGGGTAGGCGACGCTGAGCCGGCCGCGTTCCTCGACGTCGCCGACGGTGTCGAGGGCGTCGGGCACGTTCTGGTCGTCGACGAGCCGCGAGAGGTCCACGAGGGCGCGGGCGGCGTTGAGTTCGGCCTCGCGGCCGCCGCCCGCCTCGGGCGGGAAGGCGGAGGGCATGACGACGAGCGGGTAGATCTTCACGCCGGGCACCTTGGCGTTGCGGAACTCGTGCCCGATGAGGTGGATGAAGTCGTAGAAGATGCCGGCGCCGGTGCCGCCGGCGACGGAGAACGCGACGAAGACGTCGCAGCCCCGGATGCGGCCGCCGCCGACCCGCCTGAGGTCGCCGGCCGCCTGCCCGATGGCTCCGATGGCCTCGCGGAGCTGGCGCAGGACGGGTTCGAGTCCGGAGCGGAGGGTCGCGAAGAGCGCGGAGCGCCCGACGGTCGGCAGCTGACCCGCCCCGTTGTTGAGGGGGGCGACGCGCGGCTGGCGGGCCTGCGGCGGCAGCCAGAGCCGGGTCTCCTCGTGGAGGGAGACGCGCAGCATGCGGGTCACCTCGGGCGAGGAGTCGAAGTCGGTGGGCAGCAGGTCGCGGACCATGCGGGAGGTGCGGGCGAAGGCGGCGCCCTCGGCGCCCTTGGCCCGGAACTGGGGGTAGCCGAGCAGCTCGCCCTCGCTGAAGTCGGCGTAGACGAACTGGAGGCAGTCGGGCAGCTGGAAGGGCAGCCGGAGGCCGTTGTCGACGAGGTCCGTGCCGTCGGGTCCGCACAGCTCCCGGCGGAGCTGCCGTTCGAGCTCGGTGCCGATCTTTCCGCCGGTGCCGCCGAGTCCGACGAAGAGCATGGGCTGGTAGATCTTCATGTCGTCTCTCCTCGGTGCCCGTTCAGAAGTTCACGTCGTAGGTGTCGGCCCCGCCGGTCCCGCCCGCCCCGGAGGAGGAACCGGTGCCGGGAGCGGTGCCTGATCCCGTACCGGGGCCGCTGCCGGGGTCCGTGCCGGGTCCGGTGTCGCGGCCGCGTCCCGTGCCGGGGCCGGTCCGCCGTGGGGGCCGGCTCCGCCGCGGGGTGGGCACGCGCCCGCCCTGTACGACGAGTTCGTACGCGCCGAGGCCGATCGGCTCGCCGGGCCTCACCGGCACCTGACTGCCGCCCCGGGGGCGCAGCAGCAGTTCCCCGGAGCCGGTGCGGCGCAGGACGTGGGCGGTGGAGGCGGCGGAGCCCCGCACATGGCGGAGCATCGGCGACCCGCCGTACGGCTCTTCGACGGTGAAGGAGTAGGTCCCGCTCTCGCTCTCCCCCCTACGGATGGGCAGCACGAACAGGGACCGGTCGCCGTCGAACAGTTCGAGCTTGATCCCGGTGAGGTCGCGGCGGCGGCGCCGGGCGATCAGCCGGATTCCGGTGAGGACACCGAGGACGAGGACGAGGGCGGCGCCGCCGATGACGGCCTTCCACCAGCGGTCCCACCAGGTGGGTGGCGCCACCACGAGGACGTCGAGGAACGCGGTGTCGAGGACGGTGTCGCCGTCGCCGGTGTCCACGACCGCGATCCGGCCGCCGAGTTCGCCGAGGGCCGTCCCGGCCGCGAGGGTCACCGTGAAGGGGACCTGGGTGCTGCGCCCCGCGACGGCGGTGACCCGCGTCGGGGCGACGGTGAGCTCGGCGCCGGGCGTCTGGTCCTGGAGGGCCAGCCGCAGGGTGTGCGGCGCGGAGTCGTTGTTGGTGACGTCGAGGGTGCCGCGGACGGTGCCGCCCGGGTGCACGGTGACGCGGTCGACGGTGAGCCCCGCCGTCAGCACCGGCACGTCGGGGCCGCGCCGGGCGTGCACCGGGCGCCGGTCGGAGGTGATGCCGGGCGCCGCCATGCGCGTGACCAGCTCCAGGTCGCCGGTGGCCCCGGCGGGCAGGGTGAAGGTGCCGGTGAAGCGGACGTCCCCGGCCTTCCTGTCGGGGGCCTGCCCGTCGTCGGCGAGCTTGAAGGTGAAGGGGGCGAAGCCCGCGCCGGCGATCTCGGCCGAGGCCGTGAGCCCGGCCAGCTGCTTCGGATCGGTGATGACGACCCCGCGCCGGGTCTGCATCCGCACCTGCACGGTGACCTTCTCCCCCGCGCGCGGGGACGCCGGGTCGAGGGTGACGTCGGAGCGGAGGCGGCCCTGCCAGATGGCCCGGACGGCGACCTCCCGGTCGCGGTGGCCCTCCGGAGCCTCGATGTGCACGCGCCAGCGGCCCGGCAGCGGGTCCTTCACGCGCAGCGCCTCGACGGGCCCGTCCTGGCCGCTCACCTCGAAGGTCGAGCCGTCGAACTCGCCCCGTACGGGCACCTTGCGGCCCGCCGGGTCGAAGTACGTGACCCGCACCTTCGGGTCGTGCTTGGCGACCGTGAGGGAGCCGTCGGTGGCGATCGGCGGGATGGTCACGGTCAGGTCGGCGGGCGGCTTCCCGACGGTGCCCTCGGCGATCCGGGCGCAGCGGGCGGCGGCGAAGGTCTCCTGGAGCGCCTTGTCGATCTCGGCGGAGGTGCCGACGACCCGCATGCGGGGGACGGAGCCGGGGATGTCGGAGCAGGCGCCCCGGTAGCCGCCCTCGGCCATCGCGGTGAGCGCGGAGCGGTCGATCTCGCTGCCGAAGCCGAGCGGCCAGATCTGGACGCCGGCGGCGCGGGCGCGGGCGAGTTCCTCGGTGAGCCGCCGTGCGCCGTTGGACTGCCGGGTGTCCCGGTCGGTGCCGTACTCGGGGCTGTCGGCGACGTCCAGTTTGCCGTCGGTGAGCAGGAAGACGACCTTGGGCACGGCCGGGGTCTTCGTCCCGCCCTCGGTGAGGCGGGTGACGGCCTGCCGGACGGCGGCGGGGAAGTCGGTGCCGGGTCCCATGCGGGCGGCGTCGCGGCGGCCCAGCTGCTGGACGCAGGTGCTGAGCCGCTCGCGGCCGGCCGCGTCGGCGACGGTGAGCGTGCAGACGTCGTTCACGGGCGACTGGCCGGGCTTCTCGGAGCTGCCGAAGCCGATGACGGTGACCCGGGAGCGCTCCGATATCTCGCCCTGGCTGAGCAGCGCTGCGGCCTCGGTCTCGCGCGCGAGGTCCTTCTCGGCGAGGCTCGCGGACTGGTCGACGACGACGGCGAAGTCGATCGGGTCGGGACCCTCGGCGGGGTCGGCGACCGCACGGGCGGCGGCGGTGAGGGCGGTGCGGTCCGCGCCGAGGGTCCCGGCGGTGGGCGCCGCGAGCGGGCCGGAGAGCGCGAGGAGCGCCCCGGCGAGGAGCAGGGCGCTCCCCTTGGTGTTCCACTGCATCTTCTCTCTCACCACAGTTCGCTGAAGAGGGCCAGGAGGGCGCCGAGCACGAGCGCGAGCACGCCCAGGCGCAGCCACCGGTACTTCGCCGCGAGCACGAGCCCGTGCACGCCGGCCTGTTCGAGGAGCCAGTCGGTGGCGTCCGTGCCGGACGCGCCGAGCCGTTCCCGGAGCGCGGGCGCGGACGGACCGGCCGTCAGCTCGCGCAGGAGCGTGCGGTCCGCGCCGATCCGGGTGCGCGGCAGGACCACCGAGACGAGCATCAGGACCCCGGCCGTCCACAGCGCGCCCGCCGCGAGGAGGAACGCGAGTCCGGTGCCGGCGGTGGGCAGCGGGGCGCGGTCCCCGGAGAACACGACGGCGAGGAACGCGAGGGCGCCGGAGAGCAGGATCGCGGCCTTGGTGTCGGCCCGGCCGATGTCCTCCCGGACGGTGGCCAGGAGCCGTTCCGCCATGAACCGGAGTTCGGCGGGCGGTACGGGGACGGGCGCCGGCACCCGGTCGGGTACGGGACCGGGTGCGGGGGCGGCTACGGGCTCCGGGGTGCTCATTCGTCGTCCCAGTCGTCGAACTCGGCGCTGGGCCGGGTGGGCCGGGTGGGCCGGCGCGACGAGTCGCGGCTCTCGCGGTCGTAGGGGTCGTCGCGGTCGTACCGGTCGTTCCGTTCGTACGAGTCCGGCTCGTAGCGGTCGCGGCCGTCGTCGAACCGGTCGTCGCGACGGGTCCGGGACCTGCCCCGCTCCCGCTCGGAGCCGGACTCGACGCGGGTCGGCTCGTAGACCCGGGAGTCGCGCGGGGCCTCCGCGTGCCCCTCGTCCCGCGGCCCGCGCCGGCCGTCCCGGTGCTCCTCGTCCCGTGGCCCGCGCCGGCCGTCCCGGTCACCGTCGTCCCGCGGTCCGCGCCGGCCGTCCCGGTGCTCCTCGTCCCAGTCCGGCTCGCTCGGCTCCGGGGTGCCCTCCTCCAGTGCGCGGCGGCGCCGCGGGGCGTCGCCCGAGGGGTTGAGGACCCGGTCGGTGATGCCGCCGAGGACGCCACCGGTCTGGGACCGCAGGTACATGAGGACCTGGTACATGTGCTCGCCGATGTCGTGCCGTTCGAGGACACCGGTGTCCAGGAGCCGGCCGAAGACCCGCAGGTAGTCCTCCTGGCCCTCGCGCCGTTCCTGCTGGAGCTGGGTGCGGATCTCCCACTGCTTGTCGGGGTGCATCGCCATGTGGTGGGCGATCTGGGCGAGGTCGCCGCGCCGGAAGAGGGCCTCCAGTTCACGGGCGCGCTCGGCGACCAGGGCGCGGTCCGCGGCCTCCCGGCGCCGCTCGGCCTCGGCGACGCGCTCGTCGGCCTCCATGGTGACGCCGACGATGTCCCGGCGGGAGACCTCGGCCTTGACGGAGTCGTCGAGGTCGATGAAGACGAGGACCCGGGTCCGCAGTCCGATGTCCCGGCCGAAGCTGAGCCGTCCGGCGGCGAGTTCCTCGCGCACGGCCTCGTCGGCGCGGTGCGCCTCGGTGATCCGGAACCGCCGGGAGAGCCTGCGCAGGCCGTCGAGCAGTTCGTCGTGGAGCAGTTCCGCGACGTCCTCGACCTGTTCCTGCACGACGAGGTGCGGGTCGGTCACCACCCACTGGACCTTGGCGACGGCGTCGAAGAAGACGCCGTCCCCGGCGGCCGGCAGCTGGAGCCGGAACTCGGTGACGTTCCGGCCGAGCCGCACCTCGAAGATCGTGTACGGGTAGCCGAACAGGGGCTTGTTGACGTCCTCGACGCGGTCCGGCCAGACCACCCGGTGGCCGCCGTTGCGGTAGAGCAGGACGGCGGCGACCTTGCCGCTGCGGCGGCGGTACGGGGGCGCGTACTCGCCGATCAGGGGGCCGCGCGGCCGTCCGGAGGCCGCGGACCCGCCGGTGGCCGCCGCGTGCCGCCGGCCGCGCGACTGCTCCGGCTCCTCGTCCGGTACGGGGTCGAGGTCGAGGTCCGGGTCCTCGTCGCCGTCGCGGCCGCCGGAGTGCTGTCCGCCGTTCTGCCGCTCGTACGGCCGGCGTTCGTACCGCTCCTCGTACCGCTCGCGCCCGTCGCGTCCCTGGTACTGCTGCCGCTCCCGGCCGTCCCGTTCGTCGTACCGCTCGCGCTCGTCGCGGTCCCGCTCGTACCGGCGCGCCCGCTCGTCCGGCCGCGCGTTCCTGTTCTGCTCGGGCCCGGTCATCGGTTCGCTCCTTCCGTCACGGCGTCCCACATCCGGCGCGCCGCGCTTCTGTCCAGGGGCCGGTCACGGTCCCGGACCAGTTCGTTCAGCAGTCCCCTGAGCCGGTCCCGGTCGCGGCGGTCCACCGCGAGGCGCGGCAGGAAGGCGCGGACGTGCCCGAGCGCCTCGGGGTCCTTCGCGGCGCGCCGGAGCGTGCCGCCGAGGGCTTCGAGGGCCGCCTCTCCGGAGCGGGCCGTGGTGAGCGTGTGCCGCAGCAGCCGCGCGAGCTCCGGCGCGAGTCCGGGCCGGGTCGCGAGCAGCGCGACGAGCAGGGGGCGGGCCGCGTGCTCGTCGAGTTCGGGCACCTCGCGCAGCCCCCACAGATGGGTGGTGCGGGTGCTCAGCGCGCGGATGACGGCGAGGTGGACCAGGTTGGCGAGGTTGATCCGGCCGTCGTCGAGCCACTGGTGGAGCCGGTGCAGCACGGGCTCCGGCTCTCCGGAGGCGAGCAGCCGCGCCACGCTGAAGGAGGCGGGCACGAGCACGTCGATGTCGGTCGCCTCGCGGTTCCTGACGACCCGGGCGAGGGCGTCGAGCGAGCCGGGGACGCTGCCCGCGGCGAGGACGTAGCCGTGGGCGAGCAGTGCCGTACGGACGAGGGTGTCCTCGCCCGATCCGGCCCAGTCCTTGAGGACGGCGGCGACCGCCGGCCGGACGCGCGGGTCGCGGGCGGCCTCGGCGAGCGCGGTGGCGGCTGCCATCCGGGCCCTCGGTTCGTCCGTCACCGCCAGTGGCACGACGAGCTCGCGGAAGCCGTGGATCCAGTCCCAGGAGCAGAGCACGCCCGCGGCGACGGAGGCGCGCACCCACACCTCGGGGCGCGGGTCGTCGCACAGGGCGCGCAGCCAGCGGGCCACCGGGCCGCGGACGTTGTGGTAGCCGTGCCAGATCTCGCCGAGGACGGCGGCGGCGAGCGCCTCGCCCTGGAAGCGGACGGCCCGCACCGGCACCTTGGCGGGGCCGAGGTCCAGCTCGCCGTCCTCCAGGACGGCGCGGGCCTGCACGGGCCGGTGCTCGGCGTGGGTGCCGAACAGCCGCCGCCCGGGGGCGTGGTCGGGGTCGAGGGTGACGGCGAGTTCCCAGGCGAGGAGCTCGGCGGCCTCGGCGGCGAGGCTGTAGGCGGAGCCGTCGAAGACGGCGACGGCGATGCGGAACGCGCCGGCGTTCAGGACGGGCAGCGCCTCCGGGAGCGCGCCGGGGCGGTCGGCGCCCGCGAACCACTCGCGGGCCTGGGAGCGGACGAAACTGGCGCACTCGGCGAGGAGTTGTTCGTCCGTCATCTCCCCGCGCCAGTGCCGGGCGAGGTGGTCGGCGAGCCGGGCGGCCTCGCGGGGCCGCAGCTCCTCGAGGCCGAGGGCCCGGACGACGTCGGGTCGCCGGGCACGCGCGCGTGCGGCGCCGAGGGCCCCGTCGGGCTCGGCGCGCAGCAGGTGCCAGAGGTGGCGGTGGAGGACCTCGTCGGCGGGCGGGGGCGCGCAGTACATCCCGTACCGGCCGCGCAGCAGCCGGTCGGCGAGTTCCCCGTTCTCGACGAGGACGACCCCGTACGCGTTCCGGCCGCGGAGCAGTTCGCCGAAGCGGTCGAGGTGCAGTTCGGAGAGGCGGGTGGCGGGGCGGCGGGCGCCGGCGCCGTTCTCGCCCCGGCCGGGGCGGGCGGGGCGCGGCTCGCTCTCAGTGCGGACGTCCTCGGTGAGCAACTCCAGGAGGTGGCCGCCGCCCTCCTGGAGGACGTCCTCGGTGATCTCGTCGACGCCGTGCCGGGGGTCGAGGCGGAAGACCTTGCCGCCGGTGAGCTCGTCGAGGAGGGCCAGGGCCGTGGCCTTGCGGCCGCTGCCGGGTTCGCCGCAGAGGACGAGGACCCGGTGGTCGCCGAGCCGGGCCCGCATCCGGGCGTACCCGGCGGTCGCGATGTACACCCGGCCGAGGTGGTCGAGCGTCTCGGGCGGGACGGGGCCCTGGACGAAGAGGGCGCGGTCGGAGCCGTAGAGGGCGAAGATCTGGTTGCCCTCGAAGACGGTGCCGTCGCCGTGGATGGTGGTCAGCCGGTCGGCCCCGCCGCCGGTCCAGGTGCGGACGGCCCGTTGCGCGGTGGCGGCGCCGCCGGTGTCGCCCTCGCCGCCGAGGGGACCCCGGTCGGCGGTGGCGAAGACGCTCGGCTCACGCGCCTGCTCACCGGCGGAGTCGCCCCGGTCGCGGTCCCGGTCGCCGCGCTCGCGGTCCCGGTCACCCCGGTCGTTGCGGTCAGCGCGGTCACCGCCCCGGCCCCCGCGGTCGCCCCGGTCGCCGCCCCGGTCGTGCGCGTCGCCGCGGTCGCCCCGGTCGTCCCGGTCGTGGCCGGAGTCGGGGGTGTCGTTGCCGCTCGCCGACTCGTCCTCGTCGCTCACTGCGGTTCACCCGCTTCCGTGGCCGGGCCCTTGCGGATGCCGGTGAAGCCCCCGTGGATGGTGTTGCCGTGGATGTCGAGCAGGTCTCCCCCGACGTGGTACGTACGGTTCCCGCCACCGTTCCGGGGCGGTGGGGGGGGCCCCCCCCCCCCGCCGGCCCCGGCGGGGTCCGGCTGGGGGGGGTTGGGGGGGGGGCCCCCGCCCCCCACCCTCAAGGCCGGGCTCAGCCGGCTCGGCGGCTTCCGCAACGAGGTCGTCTTCGTCCTCACCGGCCTCGACATCG
>NZ_JBSHDU010000046.1:67614-69440 GCF_053616475.1 Streptomyces sp. NPDC055815
GGGGTGTTTGGTGTGGGGGGTTTTGCCGCGCCGCCCCCCCCCGGGGGGGGGGGGGGGGCCCCCCCCGGGGGGGGGGGGGGGGGGCCCCCCCCCCCCCCCCCCCCAACCGCCGGTCCGTGAACCCCCTTCGGCCGCGGTCAGCGGCGGGGCGGTGCTGCGCGGTACGTGGAACCACGCGGTCTCGTCGGTCTCCTTGGACCGGACGCGGGCCGGCCGGTAGTGGGCGGGTTCGACGTAGCGCCCGCCCTCGGCGACCACGTTCCCGTACAGCCAGTCGGAGACGACGACCAGGAGGTCGACCTCCGGGCTCTCGGTCATGATCTGCTTGGCGGGGGCGCTGTCGCAGAGCCGGGCGGCGAGGTCCACGGCCCGTCCGACGAGCCCGTGGGCGTCCTGGGCGACGAGCCCGGCGTTCATGCCGATCCGCAGCCGCAGGCGGTGGCTGCGGCCCGTGTTGTGGGCGCGCAGGCTCTCGTAGAGGGTGTCGATCCACCGTCCGACCATGAGGGTCGGCGGCACGTCGGGGCGCAGGGCGGCGAGGATGCCGTCCCCCCGGTCCTCCTGGTGGAAGGTGCCGGGTTCGACGCCGACGGAGCCGTACGCCTCGTCGAAGGCGGCGTACATGGCGGCCCGGTGCAGCTCCTTCTCGGCCATGCCCAGGGTCCCGGAGCCCACGATGTCGCCGAACACGACGAACCGGTGGATCCCGCCCGCTACCCCGTTCACTTCCGCACTGCTCACTCTCGGACTCCCTGTGTGTGGTGCCGTGGTGGTGCGCGTGTTCAGACTGGCCGCCTTCCGCGACCGGCGATGTAGCCGTTTACACACCCGGCGGAGATTCGTCCGCCGGGTTTCCGCCGGGGCGTGCGCGCCCCTGCGCGAGCAGCACCAGGACCCGCATGTCGATCACGACGACGGTGCGGTTCGCGGTGCGGACGACGTCCTGCTCCCTCAGCAGGCGCAGGGCTTTGGCCACTGCCTCCCGGGTGGCGCCGATGGCCGCCGCCAGGTCGTGCTGGGGCAGCGGGAGGTCGAGCACGGTGCCGCCGTCCGCCCGTCGTCCGGCGCGCTCGGCCAGTTCGACGAGGCGGGCGGCGAGGCGCTGGAGGACGGTCTCGGAGGCGAGCGCGCGGCGTTCGACGTCGGCGCTGCGCAGCCGGGTGGCGAGCTGGCGCATGATCAGCGCGGTGGCGTGCGGGCGGGCGGCGAGGAAGCGCCGGAACCGGTCGCCGGAGACGGCCACCGCCTCGACCGTGCCGAGGGCGGTGACGCTGGCGCTGCGCGGGCCCCGGTCGACGGCGGCGAGGTCGCCGACGACCTCACCGGCGCCGCGCAGGGCGAGGATGAGGCGGGAGCCGCGCTCGGTGCCGACGGAGACGACGGACCAGCCGGAGAGGAGTGCGAGGACGTAGGCGCTGGTGTCGCGTTCGCGGATCATCACCTCCCCGGGTTCGTAGACGCGCCGGGCGCCTTCGGCGAGCAGCGACCGCCGGTCGGCCGCGGGGAGGGCGTGGAGGAAGGAGCGGTCCTGCCCGAAGAGACTCAACGCCGCTCACCCCCGTACCGTTTGCGGGCCCTCCGGGGAAGACCGTCCGCCGGTGGCCGACCGGCGCGTTCGCGTGTGTGTTCCCACCTCAGGTGGCGTGCTGCGCCACACTATTGACGCTGTGTCACGTCATGGGGTGAAGAACGCTAGAGGGTGCGGAAGAAACGCGTCAACGAGCACGGGGGGCGCAGGGGAGCGCCGCCGACGCGACCCCTGCGCCCCCCGCGATCGCGACCCGGCGGGGGGGGGGGGGGCGGCGGGGGAGGGCGGATCCCCGTGG
>NZ_JBSHDU010000047.1:0-60782 GCF_053616475.1 Streptomyces sp. NPDC055815
GACCTGAGTGGCCTGACTGTACCCGTACAACGACTCCCACGGCATGCCGAACCCGAATGCCTTCACCTGAGAACTCATGACTCACTCCCTTGATACAGTGCGCGGAACCGTCAGTTGCAGACAGGCCCCTTGCGCGTAGAAGTTACGGGTCCGTACAAACGATGCTTGTCTGGTAGCGCCTTCCAAGTGTTCTCTGTGCGCACAAAATTGGCTGCAGTGGGCTCCTCCGGGCGCCGGTGTGATGAGTGGAACCTGTATGCCGACGACGAGGTGCCCTGCCTCCTCACCACACCCGTCGGCCAGCCCGTTTCACCCTCCAGCAGAGGATGAAAGAAGCTCAGTGAGGTGCTGGGCCGCTCCATCGGCTTGACTATGAGAAGGGCGAAACGGTCAGGTTGGACCAAGGAGGACTCCTGTGCGAGCACGATCTCACGGGGCGCTCCGACTGTACCTAGAGCCCAGGCCAAGCCAATTCGTTACTCTGTGTGGCCATTTCATGGAAGTTGAGCCAGAACCACTTCATGTGAACGAAGCCACCCACGCGAGCGGAGAGCAGAGCCCGGTGACGGCCAGGCCGTCAATAAGCACGTGCCCATCCCCGCCGGTGCAGGGAACAGGCCGTCAACCTGGCCGACGGTGCGCAGGCCACGGGACCGTCCCTGCGCGAGCAGGGAGCAGCCTGCAGCGCTATCCCCCACACACAATCACCCGAACCGCATTCGCCGAAACCGATAGACCCGACACCCTCGCCTGTCCGGAAGTGGTACCTGATAGACCGCCGTTCCGCAGTCGTGATGGACTGCGGTCATGAGCCTTTCTGTAGACGTGTTCGTCGTCGGTAGCAACGGGCAGATCGACGTGCTGGATGTTCCTGCGGGTTGTTCGGATCTCGCGGGCTTCGAAAGCTGGCGTACCTCTGTTTGGGGATCCGAGGCCGTCCGCTCACTCGGCGCGAGCTTCTTTCCCGTCCTGGCGAATGAGGACCTGACTGTCTTCCCAGACCATGTGGCCGGTCTCCTGGCCGAATGCGCCGTAACCCGGAACAACCTCGAATCCGTAGCACCGAGCACCGATCCGTCCAAATCGCATGCGGAGTACGTAAGGCAGATTTCGCAGCGTCTGCAGAACATCGAAACAGCTGCTGAACGCGCACAGAGCATCGGCGGCGGTGTCCTCATCTGGTGACACGCCCCGTCGGACCACCCGTATACAAGGTGGGAGCAACAAGTCACGTACCCCATATGCCCCCGACGGGTACCGTTGCCTCCTGGCGGGACACTATGAGAACTCGCCGGGACTTGTCGCCGCTGGTCAAAGCCAATGCGGATCACACCCGTAAGAGCGCGACCAACACGCCCCGGTGACCGGCCCCTCGTCAAGGGCCGTCAAGGAGAGAACCGGGGGCACGATCCGCCACCCGCTCTGCAGCGTGTCGCCGACGCCCCGTAGGCTCCCGCCCATGAACGACTCGGAGCCCGGCAGACGGGTGATCGATGGCCGCTTCGAGCTCCAGACGCGGCTCGGCGGCGGCGGGATGGGCACGGTGTGGCGTGCGAGGGACATCGTGCTCGACCGGGCCGTAGCCCTCAAAGAGGTGCGCCCACCCGACCCGGGGCTCGCCGAGTACGACCCGCAGGCGGCTCGCATCCTGCGCGACCGCGTGTTGCGCGAGGCACAGGCGCTCGCTCGGGTCCAGCACCCTGGTGTCGTGACCATCCACCACATCGTGGACGGCGGCGAAAACACCTACCCCTGGCTCGTCATGGAACTGGTGACCGGCGGCTCGCTCGCGGACCAGTTGGCGATCGGGCCCATGGAACCCGTCGCCGCGGCCAGACTCGGACGCGAACTGCTCACCGCACTGCGGGCCGCGCACGACGCCGGCATCCAGCACCGGGACGTGAAGCCGGCCAACGTGCTGCTGCGGCCCGACGGCCGTCCTGTGCTCACCGACTTCGGCATCGCCGCCATCCGGGAATCGACCGCACTGACCGCCACCGGCTCCATCATCGGAACCCCCGACTACATGGCACCTGAGCGCATCTCCGGCGACGAGGGCGGCCCCGCCTCCGACCTGTGGTCACTCGCGATGCTGCTGTACGTCGCCGTGGAAGGCGCGCACCCGCTGCGCAGGGGATCCACGCTGGCCACACTGGCAGCAGTCCTCAGCGAGCCCCTGCCCCCGCCGCGCCGGGCCGGGGCGCTCGCAACAACACTGTCCGCCGTCCTCGTCAAGGACCCCACGGCGCGGCCGGACGCCGCCGCTCTGGACGCACTCCTCGCCGCAGCCGCCGAAGGCACGCCCCCCGGCACAGTCCCGGACGTCGCCACGTCCACCTCCTACCACCTCCTCCCGCCGGCGACGGCCGCCGCACCTGCGCCGACGACCCCGCCCGCGACCGGCTTCGGCCCGGCGACACCGTGGCCACACGAGGGGACGTCCCACCCGTCCGTCAGGCCGACGTCCTATCCGGCCGGCCCCACCCCCCACCCCACGCCGGGCCCAACCCCGTGGGACCGCGTGCCGCCAATCACTCCGCACGGGTCGCACGAGCCAGGGCACGCCGAACAGGCCCGGCGCCGTGCCCGCGGCATCGCCGTCGGCTCCACCGTGGCCGCGACGGTGCTGGCGGGGCTCCTCGCGTGGACTCTCATCCCCGGCCTCGGGGGCTCCAAGGACCAGGGCGCCCAGCCCTCCGGCCCGACCACGTCCGGCTCCCGCGCTCCCGCACCCAGCGCCTCCAACTCCGCAGACGTTCCTGCGAACACGGGCGACGACAAGGGGAAGCCGGCCGTGCGCAACCTGCTGACCCCGGATGGCATCCGCACGGCGCTCAAGGCGCTGAAAGAGGCCACGGGCACAAACCAGGTATGCGACCTCACCGTCTACCCGGAATACGTCTCCGCCCAGGTCATGGTCAAGGGCAGCAAGAGCCGCTACGACAGCTGGACCTACCGCCCCGAAACCGGCCCCGAAAAAGGAATCATCAGCGGCAGCGTCGGCCCCATGGACAGCCCCTTCAGCATGGACGAGTTCAACTGGGACGCCCTCCCCGCCCTGCTGAAACGAGCAGACAAAGAACTGAACGTCAAAGACATCTCGACGCGGTACCTGCTCGTCACAGGCGACGACCCGACCTTCGGCGACCCGAAGCACATGTCGATCTACGTCTCGAACACCTACAACCAGAGCGGCCGCATCGAAACCGACCCCACTGGCAAAGTCACCAAAGTCATGCCCAACGAAGCAAATGACTGACCCGGCTCCGACTGACAGCCGCACGGACGACCTGTGAGAGCGGGTGGCCCCGCTGCTGCCGCCCGCTCCCCCGCGCCGCCGCCGCTGTCCCAGGCGGTTACGTGTTCCCGAGCGGGCGGCGCTCGTCGGCGTCATGTACGTGTCGCGGACTGGTGTCGCCGGGTAAGACGTCCCGGCAGAGACCGTGGCTGTTCCGGGGCGACGGCCTGGCGTCGGCTGCGCGACCGGACGGAGGCCGGCGTGTGGCCGGGCGTGCAGGCAGCCCTGCCGACCGAGCTGCGTCGCGCCGATCTGCTGGACCTGGACGACTGCTCCGTGTGGGCGGGTCGCACGGCCGGGCACTCAAAGGGGGACCATGTCGGCCCCTCACCCGTCGACCGCGCCCGCCACGGCTCCGAGCATCACCTGATTGTCGACCGCCACGGAAGCCCGCTCGCCGTCACGCCCACCGGCGGCAATCGGCACGACGTCACCCGGCTTCTGCCGCTGCTCGACACGGTCCCGCCGATTTTCGGGGTCGGCGGGGATGTCCCCGCCGCAAGCCACGGCGTCTGTATGCCGACCGGGGCCACGACTTCGGCAAATACCGCCGCCTGCTGTGGAAGCGCGGCATCAAGCCGTTGATCGCGCGATGCGGCGTCGCCCACGGCTCCGGTGGGCAAGGTGCGCTGGGTGGTAGAGCGCACCTTCGCCGGGCTGCACCGGTTCAGACGGCTCCGCACCCGGTACGAACAACGCCCCGACCCTCCATCGCGGACTGCTCGAACTGGCTTGCAGCCTCATCTGTCCACGGCGGCTCCTGCAGGCGCGCCAACCACCGCGTCAGTAGCGGAGGCGAGTCTCGGACCCGTCGATGCACAGCATGCAGTTCTGGAGAACCCGCAACGAAGGCTGCTCGCCGCAACAGGAACCAGTCTGAGCTCCAGGTCCTGCAACGGCTCTAGCGCAGCCATAGTCCGAGATCCGTCCGGGTCCGGCCCGCTGAGGGCGTGCGCCAAGGGCCGCGGCGCCCGGTAGAGGTGCATTGGAGGATTCTGGGTTCCGGTCTGGCGAAACCGGAATCGCAAATCGTATAATTTCGGGCATGGAGCAGGTCGAGCCTCGGACCAGCTGGACGTTCGTCACCAACCACGCCCGGATCCTCGCCATGATCCTTCGCGATCCGGAGATCCGGCAGCGTGACCTGGCCGACAGCTGCGGGCTCACGGAACGGGCGGCCGGAGCCATCGTCCGCGATCTGGAGAACGCTGGGTACCTCACCCGGGTACGCCACGGCCGCCGCAACCACTACGAGGTCGCACCAGGGACCCTCTTCCGCCATCCGGCCGAGGGGCGCCACGAGGTCGCGGACCTCCTGCACCTGCTGGTCGACCTCGGCCCACGGGCCGGAGCGACCGGCCACCCTCCTGCGGACGGTGACTACCGTGAGCACGCATCTCCCGGCTGACCCCCGGCCCGGCGCGGGCCAGGGCCCAGCATGCCGCCACCTCCCGTCAGGCCTTCTGCCCGCCGTATCGGGGTGTGAAGGGAAAAGCCCATGACCTCTCTTCCCGACCCGCTGCCCTTCGTCGCGGCGGACCACATCAGCGGCACCATCCGCCGTTCCGTGGTCAGTGTGCTCTTCGAGCCCGAGCCGCATCGGGCGCTGGCCCGCGTGCGCGGCGAGATCGACATCGACGACGGTGACGGACTGCGCAGGGACCTCATCTCAGCTCTGAGCTCCAGCCGCGACGGCCTCGACCTGGACCTGTCCGCCGTCACCTTCTGCGACACCACCGGACTGCACATCCTCCTGGACCTGGACCGGCTGGCCCTGGCGGCCGGCAAATCCCTCGTGCTGACCGCCCTCAGCCACCCGGTCGCCCGCCTGCTACGCATGAGCGGGGTTGAGCGTGTGCTGACCATCCGCGCCCCGTCCACTCCTCCCCGGCGGGGAGGGAAGCCTGTACTCGGGGAGGCTGCTGTGGCAGGTGAACGGACCGGGCTGAGCAACGTGCTGGCAGCAGCCGAGAACGCCGCACCCGTGCGCTCCCTCGATGTCGTGGCACGCAATCTCCGCGACCGGTTCGACGCGCGATTCGTATCGTTCCTGTTCGTGGACATCGCCGGCCGACGCCTCCTGCGCGTCCACGACACGGCCGCCGAGCCCGGGCAACCGCCTGCCGAACAAGTCCCCCTCGCGGGCAGCAGCATCTACGACGACGTGCTGCGCAGCCAGGAGCTCATCGTGACCGCAGACGGCCAGGACGGCCATCGGGTGCTGGCCCCGGTCACCAACCGCGGTGACACCATCGGCGTCCTGGAGCTCTTCCTCACCCGGGCCACCACACCAGAGATACGCACTCAGGTTCAGGAAGCCGCGCATGCGCTCGCGTACATCATCGTCACCGACCGCCGCTTCACCGACCTTTACCACTGGGGCAACCGCACCGGGCCGGTCAGCCTGTCCGCAGAGATCCAGCGCCAGCTCCTGCCCTCCGCTTCCTGCTGCGAGGCCCCCGAGCTCACCCTGGCCGGCGCCCTGGTCCCGGCCTACGACATCGCGGGCGACACCTACGACTACAGCCTGGACGCCCGGACCCTGCACCTGTCGATCATCGACGCCATGGGCCATGACGTCAGCGCCTCACTCATGGCCACCCTTCTCGTCAACGCCTCCCGCGGCGCCCGCCGCGCCGGCGCCGGTCTCGCGGAACAGGCCCGCCAGATCCACCAGGCCCTCGTCGACCACGGCCAGCACAGCCTCGCCACCGGACAGCTGCTGCGCATCGCGCTGGACGGCACCCGCTCCCAGCTCGTCAACGCAGGCCACCCGCGGCCCTACCTCCTGCGCGACGGTACGGTCACCGAACTGGCCCTGGCCGTGAACCTGCCGTTCGGGATCCCCTCGCAAGTGCCTTACCAAGTCCAAGACCTCGACCTGCGCCCTGGTGACCGCCTCCTCCTTCACACCGACGGCATGCAGGAACGCGACGCCGAAGTGGTGGACCTGCCCGCTCTCCTGCGCACGACCGAAGCCGAACACCCCCGCGAGGTCGTGCGCACCCTGGTCGGCGCCGACGCCGACGCCTACGGCGGCCACCCGCCGAAGGACGACGCCACCGTCCTGTGCCTGGACTGGCACGGGCCGGGCCCCTCGAACACAGCAGATGAACGGTCCGCCCCCGCCGATGCGTAGAACACCGGGCGCCGGGCGATCGCGGCTGAGCACGAGCGGTCCCAGCGCGCCGTGGGGGCGCCGGTGCGGGCAGTCGACCAGCTGGGCCCCGGTCCGGATCGCGCGCGGACGACACGCCAGGGCCGGCTGCGACGGCCTTATCGGGACTTGGCGACGGCGTCGGCGAGCTGGTTCCTGGGTCGTACTGGAGCGCCCTCTGACGCCGGCCTTGGTGGCCTTCTCGTACAGCTCGACCTTGGTCAGCGACTGAAGTGACCCGGCGCCCGAGGTGCCGGTGCGCTTCCCGCAGGAGGCTGCAGAGACGGCTGGCCCTGGCGGGGGCCCTGGCCCTTGCGGGGCTCCTGGCCGCGATGTTGCCCCGCGGCCGCCGACAACGGCACGAACTGGACCGCACTGCCGTCCATGCCCACGGCGCGTCGGGGCCTGGGTTCGGCCGTCGCGCCCTGCCCGCCAAGCCAGACCGGCACCTGCGTCTACGCCGTGGGGGCGACGCCTTCACCTCTCAGTTCGGCACCGTGGAGTCGTACAACCCTGCAAACAACTCCTGGAGCACGGTGCGGTCGATGACCGTGCCCAGGCATTCTCTCGGCGCCGCGGCCGGGGGCTGTCCGCCGGGGCAGACAGGCATCTGCGTGTACGCCGTGGGCGGGTACAGCAATGGCTTCAGCGGCGCAGCGGAGTCATACAATCCGGCCACCAATGCCCGGAGTCCGGTGGCATCGATTCCTACTCCCCGGGCCAATGCCGGCGTGGCGGCCACGACCTGCCCACCTGGCCAGAGCGGGACGTGTGTTTACGTCGCGGGCGGTAACAGGGCGGACATCTTGGCCAACGTGGACTCGTACAACCCGGCCACCAATGCCTGGACGGCACTGCCGTCACTGCCGAGGCCTCGCAACCAGCTCGCAGCAGCCGCCGTGCAGTGCCCTCCCGGGATCAACGGCACCTGTGTCTACGCCCCGGTGGATACCTCGGCGGGACCGCAGCCCGGGCATCTCCGGCATCTCCGGCACCTTCGAAGCCCTCGACCCTCCACCTCCCTCCGAAAATTGAGAATGCCGGCGCCGCCGGGGTCCGTCGTTCAGGTGGGGAGATCAACAGAGCAGGCTGGGATAGGTCCCGTTCGTCCCGGAGGGCGTGCAGCACGGGAACGAGGTTGGGCACGTCTTCGGACATACGAAGCCGCGCCGCCCCATGCGTCTGTAGCAGAGCCTTTCGAAAGTCGGCTCTCGTCGATCAGGTTTGCGCTGGGCGAAAAGCCCAATGGAGCGGTTGCCACCTCAGGCGCTCAGGAAGCCAAGTTCCTTGCACAGTCCGTGTGTAGCCTGTCGATCTGTTCGAGAGCGCGGGCGGGGGCGGATGGTGTCTGGTGGACCGTGGGCGGGTGATGACCTTGGCCACAACGGCGAGGTTCACGAGCGTTGGCTGCGGCTGCTGAACAGGTCGACCGGAGGTCCCGATTATCGGGATGAGTGGTTTGACGAGCAGTGCGGTGGGTGCCGGTTCTGGGTCGCGCTGAGCGGCCGGCTGGGTGGTGACTGGGGGGCCCGCACCCACGCCGCGTCGACGTTCGATGGGCAGGTGCGCTTCGAGCATGACGGCTGTGCCTCCTTCACGGTCCGCGAAGACGGCTCGTTCGGCTTGACGGGAGCAGTAAAGAAGCGGCTAGGCGGCCACCGCCAGGGCAGACGCTGGTGTAAAGGCCACGGCTGCATCGAAGCGGTGGCCGTGGCGGAGGCAGTGATAGAGCTGGCCGATCATGCGGTTGAACCGGTTCCGCTGGGCTGACGCGTGCCAGTCGCCCTGGTCACGGCGGCGCCGGTAGTGGGCCTTGGCACCAGGGACTGCCCACGCCCACCGATCCACGGGAAGGCTTCACCCGCCCGGATGAAGTCAGATGTCACAGCCCCGGCGCTCTCCAACAGCTCGACCCCCTTCACAATCGGCCAGGCCGTCCTCACATACGGCGTAGGCGAGGAGCAGGATCATGGCAGCGAAACGGACCGTGTACCACGTCGAACCGTCCGGCGAGCGGGCGGCGGCAGCAGGCGTAAAGTGGCAGGTCGAGGCCAGAGAGGGACGCCGGCTGCTCCACGAGCCGCACCGCACTCAGCAGGAGGCGATCGCCTCCGCCCGCCGGCGCGCCAAGGAGCACACCCCCGCACAGGTTGTCGTCCACGCCCGCGACGGGCACATCCGCACCGCGTACACCTACGGCGACATCCCGGCGTCCCCTGACGGGCGTGGCAGAAGGGCAGGACAGCGCGGAGGCGTCTTCTGAGTGCAATGACGCCGAGCGGCACGCCGATAGCAGGGCGGGGTGTCGGTTCCGATGTGGGCCGGGTGGCGCTGCAGTCACCCAGGCCTCCTCGACTGCATCAGGTGCCCTTGCATGCTTCGATCGAGGCCCCGGCGGGCTGCAGTGCCGCGCAGGTGTTTCTCAGCCTCCCGGCAGGCACTTCTCTGCCCCAGGGGATCATTCTGGCTGCCGGTGTCCTCACAGCTGTCGGACCACCGACAGCGGCAGTTCGCCGGCTCCCACGTTCACGGCTCAGGACCGAGCAGCGGGGCTACCTCTTCGAGGGCGGGCGACTCGCAGTGCGGTCGTTCGAACCCGCCGTCGGACCGGAAATCCCTCAGACCCTCACCCCACAGACCCGGCAGATCTGAGCCACCCCAGGGACAGTACCCACGGCATCGACGAGCGCGCGATCATCCCCGCCGTCGCACCGATATCCCTCGGCCGCAGCCACCGGTTCGACCGCGCCTGGGGGCCGGCCACGCTGTGCGCTCTGATCCGCTGGTGGATCAACCAGCCGCCCGTGTCCCGCGCTCCGCCCGGCTCACTGAGGCCGCCCCCACCATCCTCACCGTCGGCGACCGAGCATGACGTCCCCTACCCCACTGCTGCAGTCCGGGCAGGTGCCGGTCGCCGTACTCGCCGGTGCGTCTATCCAGGTCACTCTGAGCGTCCTCCGGTGGAGAAGACGCCCGGCCGGGGTATGTCGTTTCGCGCCAGGCACCCCTGAAATCCATGAGGAGATCGCCCATGTACGCGGTAATCCGGCGTTACGAAGGAGTGACCGACTCTGCCGAGGCAGGACGCCGAGTGGACGAGGGATTCGTGCCCATCCTTCGCAGAGTCCCCGGTTTCGTCGCCTACTACTGGGTGGACGCCGGAGACGGAGTGATGGTCTCCACCAGCGTCTTCGACGACCAAGCCGGGGCCGAGGAATCGATCAAGCAGGCGGCCGCCTTCGTCAGGGACAACCTCGCACCCCTGCTCCCCCACGGTCCACAGGTCACAGCCGGCCCGGTGGTGGCCAAGGGGTAGTGACCTGCGCAGCGGGTCGCCACATCCTCACCGCCTGCCACGGCGTCACGGTCGTTCCAGTGAGGGCCATCGAAGGCCCGAGCGCCGTGTTCCTCCAGGTCGAGCCGGCCTTTTGAGAGGGTCGTCGACCGGTCGTGGTCGTCAACCTCGTGATGCTCCTGACGCACGACCGGCCCCCGCACCTCACGACCTCAACCCGCCATCGGTGTGACATCGGTGCTGTACGGCGCCCCCGACCCCCTCGACCGCCCCGCCCCGCCTCCACCGCCTCGATCGACAACGCCCCCACCATCGCAGCCGATCTCTTACAGGTGCTTCAGCCCTGAAGACTGGTCGCCGCGGGCGCCGTCGACGCGAACCTCTCCACCGTCACCGGCCGGCTCCCTCCGACCGGCCATCGTCTCCCGGCCACCCTCAGCCTCATCGCCGTGGAGATGTACGTGGCCTGGGCCCCCGCCAGCACGAACACCCGCCACAACGCACTGCGGTGCCGGGATACCACGGACCCGGTCACCGTGGTGCTCGGTGGGAGCACTCCGGCGTCACCGCCCCGGCGCGCCGAAGGGCGTCCGCCCAGCACCATCTGAGGGCAGCTGGACCGGGGTCAGCCGCGGGGCCAGGCTGCGTTGACCGTCTCGCCTTCGCCACTGGAGCGATCTTCCAGAGTGAAAGGGTTGGCAAATCAGGACAAAATATCCCATCGGGGGCTAGATTCCCCTTTCAGTGGGCGGTCGAGCATGGTCGTCTGTCACTTCCTCGCGCAGGGGGCACCGGTGGAGACCGAGGAGCAAGGCGGGCCGACCCGGTCTGCGCTGCGCGTGCCCTCAGGCTGCGGCCGGCCGGTGGCCACTGCCACAACGGAACGCTCCCGTCTACGAGGTACGCCATGACCCAACCGGAAACCAGTACCGAGGCCCCTTCCGACGGGTCGCCGCCCGCGGCCAAGCTGACGCTGCTGACGCTCACCGCCATGGTCGTCGGCTCCATGGTCGGAGCCGGCGTCTTCTCCCTGCCTCGGCGGTTCGCCCAGGAGACGGGCGTCGCGGGGGCGCTGATCGCCTGGGCGGTCGCCGGCGTCGGCATGCTGATGCTCGCCTTCGTCTTCCAGACGCTCGCGGTCCGGCGCCCGGACCTGGACGCCGGCGTCTACGCGTACGCCAAGGCCGGCTTCGGCGAGTACCTCGGCTTCTTCTCCGCCTTCGGCTACTGGGCCAGCGCCTGCGTCGGCAACGTGACCTACTGGGTCCTGATCATGTCGACGATCGGTGCCATCGCCCCGGCACTCGGCGACGGCGACACCGCCCTTGCGATCGTCCTGTCCTCCGTCGGGCTCTGGTGCTTCTTCCTCCTCATCCGCCGGGGGGTGAAGGAGGCGGCTGCGATCAACCGGATCGTCACCGTCGCCAAGATCGTTCCCATCATCGTCTTCATCATCCTGGCGCTCTTCTCCTTCGAGCCGTCCGTCTTCGCGGACAACTTCGGAGGCGCCGACTACGCGGGATCGCTGTTCAACCAGGTCAGCGGCACGATGCTGGCCACCGTCTTCGTCTTCCTCGGCGTCGAGGGCGCGAGCGTCTACTCGCGGCATGCCAAGCGCCGGGAGGACGTCGGACGGGCCACGATCCTGGGCTTCCTCAGCGTCTTCGCGATCTTCGCCTCGGTGACCATCGTGTCGTACGGCATCATGCCGATGAGCGAGATCGCCGAGCTGCGGCAGCCCTCCATGGCGGGCGTTCTGGAGGCCGCCGTCGGTACCTGGGGCAAGGTCTTCGTCAGCGTCGGCCTGATCGTCTCCGTGCTCGGCGCCTATCTCGCCTGGACACTGATGGCCGCGGAAGTGCTGTTCGTCGCGGCCAAGGACAAGGACATGCCCCGCTTCCTCGGGCGCTCCAGCGGTGACGACGTTCCGGTCCCCGCCCTGCTCCTGACGACGTCCCTGAGCCAGGTCGTCCTGGTCGTCACGGCCTTCTCCGACGACGCGTTCAACTTCGCCCTGGACCTGACGAGCGCCCTGAGTCTCATCCCGTTCCTCCTGGCCGCCGCCTTCGCCGTGAAGATCGCGCTGCGGCCGCAGGCGGAGCGGGCGGTCGGGGGCGGCACCCGGCGCGAGCTGGTCGTCGCCGTCGTCGCGACCCTCTACACGGCGTTCCTGCTGTACGCGGCCGGGCTCAAGTTCGTCCTCGTCTCCTTCATCCTCTACGCCCCCGCCACCTTCCTGTTCGTCAAGGCCAGGCGGGAGCAGAACCGGCGCCTGTTCTCCCCGGCCGAAGCCGTCATCTGCGCGGTCTCCGTCGTCGGGGCCGTCATCGGTGTCATCGCCCTCGCCGCCGGCTGGATCGAGCTCTGAACCTGTCGGGGACACGTATCCGGCCGGACACGTATCCAGCCAGACGCGTATCCGGCCGGACACGTATCCGACTTCCCTCGGAAAGGCTGACCATGAATAGCACCCAGACCGGCTCCGTCCCGTCCGCGCTCGGCGTCCACTCCGAGGTCGGACGGCTGCGCAAGGTCCTGGTCTGCGCCCCCGGCCTCGCGCACCGGAGGCTGACCCCGACCAACTCCGACGACCTGCTCTTCGACGACGTCATGTGGGTGGAGAACGCCCAGCGCGACCACGCCGACTTCGTCAACAAGCTCACGCAGCGCGGTGTCGACGTCGTCGAACTGCACCAGCTGCTCGCCGAGACCATGGCGATCCCCGAGGCGAAGGCCTGGCTCCTCGACCGGAAGATCGTGCCCAACGAGGTCGGCCTCGGGCTGGTCGACGACACTCGCGCGTTCCTCGACTCCCTCGCCCCGCGCGAGCTTGCGGAGTTCCTCATCGGCGGACTGTCCACGGCCGACCTGCCCGATGATTTCCGCTCCGGGTACGTGTCCCTCGCGAGGGAGGGAATCGGGGCACGCGAGTACCTCATGCCGCCCCTGCCGAACACGCTCTACACCCGCGACACCACCTGCTGGCTGTACGGCGGCGTCACCCTGAACCCGCTGTACTGGCCCGCCCGTCACGGCGAGACGCTTCTCATGAAGGCCGTCTACGCCTTCCACCCCGACTTCAAGGGTTCGAACGTCTGGTGGGGCGACCCCGAACAGGACTGGGGCCAGGCCACCTTCGAGGGCGGTGACATCATGCCGGTCGGCAACGGAGTCGTCCTCATGGGCATGAGCGAGCGCACCTCACGCCAGGCCATCACCCAGGTCGCCGCCGCTCTGTTCAGGAACGGCGCCGCCGAGCATGTGATCGTGGCCGGCATGCCGAAGCTGCGCGCGGCCATGCACCTCGACACCGTGTTCACCTTCGCCGACCGCGACATCGTCACGCTCTACCCGACGATCATGGACGCCGTCCACACCTTCTCGCTGCGGCCGACCGACAAGGCGCCGGGCGTCGAGATCACCGACGAGGGCACCACCCCGTTCGTCGACGTCGTCGCCAAGGGCCTCGGTCTGCCCGAGCTCCAGGTGATCGAGACCGGCGGCGACGTCTACGCCTCCGAACGCCAGCAGTGGGACAGCGGCAACAACGCCGTGGCACTCGAACCCGGTGTCGTCTTCACGTACGACCGCAACACCCAGACCAACACCCTGCTGCGCAAGGCGGGGGTTGAGGTCATCACCATCGTCGGCGCCGAACTCGGCCGCGGCCGGGGCGGCGGCCATTGCATGACCTGCCCGCTGATCCGCGACGCGGTCGACTTCTGAACCGCCCCACGCGCGTCTGGACAGGCGCCCACGGGGCTGCCGACACCCTTGTGAGGGAGTCGGCAGCCCCGTGGGCTCGACTGCGTTCCCCAGGACGGCTCAGCCCTGGAGTCAGCCCGTCGTCTCGGGATCGGGACCGGCGAGCTGCTCGGCGAGCTCCCGCTCGCTCTCCTGCGGGAGGGAGGTCTTGAGGACCGTTCCGCCGAGGGGCTCCATAGCGGCGGCGAACCGGTCCTCGGTGATCTTGGAGGCCATGATCACGACGGCTGCCGAGCCGGGCTCGAGAAGGTCACTCACCTTCTTCCGGAACCCGTTGTCGACACCCATCTGGTTCAGCTTGCCGATGAGACCTCCGAGCGCCGCGCCCACCACCCCGATGGCCGGGGTGAGGATCAGGATGCCGAAGACCATGCCCCACAGCGCGCCGGCCGTGGCGGAGAGGGCGATCTCCTCTTTCTTGGCGGGGGTGTCCACATGGGTCTCGCCGTCCTCGTCGACCCTGACGACAGCGAGACCGTTCAGGTCGACGACATGGTCGTCGCGGAGCTTCTGGACCTCTTTGAAGGCCTTGGTCGCCACCTTGTGATCGTCGTAGCCGATGACGATGAGCTCGGACATACGGGGTTCCTCTCTCAGTACCTCTGTGCTTGGGTGAGGCGCGGCGTGAGCACCGGCTCCGGGGGCTGCCTGCTGATGACCAGGGGCTGCTTCCGCTCGCCGGGCGCGAGGTCCTCGGCACCGACGAACTGGGTCTCGACGACCTTTCCCGACGGGTCGAGGAAGTCGACCCGGGCGGCGTAGGAGGCCTTCGCGCTCGTCTTGTTGGTGATGGTGACGACGACGGTGAGCCGGCCGTTCGTGTCGGCCCGGGGCTTGCCGGTCATGCCAACCTCGTTCAGGGCGTTCCCCCTGCCCTCGACGCCCTTCAGGGCGTCCTCCGCCGCCTGCCGGGATCGTTCGACCTCGGTGCCGATCGACGCCTGGCGCGACGCCTCCCGGGCGGAGGCCGAAGCCGCCGCGGACGATGCCGAGGCCTGCGCGGAGGCGATCCGCGACTCCGCCGCCGAGGCGACGGAGGAGGGGTGCTCGCCGGAGAACGAGGCGGTGTCGGGCGCCGTGGGACGTTCGCTGAACGCGGGTCTCCCGGCGTCGTCCCCGCCCGAGTCGCAGGACACGAGGCCTGCCGCTGCGAGCGCGGTCGCGACGACGGCGACAGCGGCGCCGGCCGCCCGGGATCGGACCGGCCGGGCGCGGGCCGGCCGGCTCCCGCGGGGCGATGAGGTGTTCACGGTGCCTCCCATGCCGTGCGGTCGTGAGCGATGACCGTGCTTCGCCATCAGTAGCGCAGCGCCGCGGCGATGCGATGCACGTCCGCCAGGGCGTCGTCGTGGACGAACCGCACCTCGGCGCCCGTCTCCAGCGCCTGTTCGACGATCTCGTCCACGATGTCGTCGCGGGAGTCGAGGTCCGACGGGTCCGCGGGTTCGAGATGATCGCCGTAGTCGCGTACGACGGTCCGGTAGTGCTCCTCGACGCCGAGCAGACGGATCCGGCCTTCCTTCGCGGCCTCGTGCACCTCGTCGAGACCGCCGGCGTACTCACGTCGCCCCCGTGCCGCATCCAGCTCGGCCAGCACGGTGGCCGTCACCGCCTCCTCGTGGGCGGCGAGCAGCGGCGCCACGGCCTTACGCACGGCTTCCTCGGGCCCGTGTCCGAGACCGCCCTGATGGAGGGTGTCCATGCCCTGCGGCAGCGATCCCGTCTCTTCGAGGAGAGCGACCGCCGGCGGCTCGCCGATCACGTACAGCTGTCGGTTCTCGGAGGCGAGGACGGTCCGCAACGCCTCGTGCGCATGCCGGAAGAAGGTGCGCGTGTCCTCGTCGCGGAAGGTGCTCGGCAGGTCCCCGATGCGTTCCTTGCGTTCGGCGTCCGGGTCGTCCAGGCTCCGCGTCAGCGGGAATCCGTCACCCGTGTGCTCGACGGCCCGCTCGGGTGAGCCGTTCCACAGCGAGATCCGGTCCGCCGCCACCGTCAGGGCCCAGTAGGGACGCTCGGCGGAGCGGGCGGCGACGAGATTGCGTGTGAGGAAGGTGTCGGCGATGACCACCCGCTCCGGGACCGTCCGCGCCACCGTCCACACGTGGTGCTCGCCCGGCGCCACGTAGATCACCAGGCCGTCCTCCGCGTGGACGAGGTCGACCTCGGCGACCGCCCGCTCCAGCTGGCTCAGCACGTCCGCACGCCGCTCACGCGTCACGCCGGGGTCGCTCTCGAGGTCCTTCTCGGCCCTGGCCAGGAGGTTGCGCAGCCGTACGGGATCCTGAGCGTTGTCCGGCGCGCGACGGTGGGTCGGCATCACGAGCGACACCGCGGGGTACGGACGAGGCCGGCGCAGCTTGGCAAGCGCTTCAGGACTGAGCTCGGGGTACATGAACACACCTTTCGATGGGCAGGAAGGACCCTGGCGGTGCAAAGGGCCGGTGCTCCGCTGCCGGGCTTGCCACGTCACCGTCGGCGACCGGGTCCGAGTGCAGGTGGGCGAGCTGCTGACGCCGGCTCTGCGGCGGTCGTGCCGATGACCTCGAACATCACGGACCATGACTTCACGACCTCATGACTTCATGGCGGCGTGGCGGCGTGATGGAAGCCTTTCCTCAGCGACAAGGACGAGATGACGCCCCTGTCGTCGGCGCAGGGCCGACAAGGGCGTCGACCGAGACGACCGCGAACCCGTTCACACCCACGACGCGGTCGCGCTGCAGCGCATGCGTCATCGTGCAGCAGGCCTTTCCGGCCGCGGCGTGATCGTCGCATCCGACGACGGTGAGCTCGGACATCCACACCCTCCAGAGAGTCCCGCAACCGGCTGCCGGCGCGAGCTGGGGCACACGGGGTCTCAGCGCACCGAAGCCCGGTCCACAATTCGCCATCATTGCCCGAAAGAGACCCATTCGCGAGTCGGCGACCGCCCAGGGCCGGCCCATGGCGGCGTACGGCGAGACGCCTGCACATACCGCAGCCAGGCATCAGCGGCGATGGCTCATGGCCGTGGCATCACGCCCCAGATCGCGCACCGAACGCCCGCCCGCCCGGGCGCGTAAACCGGCGGCAGCGAGAGCAGCTGGAACCCGCGGCTCTGCCCGACTCCCCCTACTGACATGCAGACCGGACCGCCGCACACAGCCGTCCCCGCGGTTGCTGGGAACAGTACCGGCGCCGATGCGAAGAGATGCTCGTCTCCGGACCATCCCCGCGCAGGCGGCGGCCGACCACCGCCGCCCCGTTCACACCCGCACACCCGGCGCGCCCGCTGCCACCCCAACCTGCCGGGTAGTGCGTCTCCCCTCCCGGCACAGAGCCAACAGGTTTGCGTGAGATGTGAAGCCCCTCTGACGGGACCACTCACTCGACTGCCCGCAGTTCCCGAAGCGCCGTGCCACGAGTGGTGGGACGGCGATGAGAGCCCGGTCCGTCGCCGCCCACTGTGCCGTCAGGCTGCTGTGCCATGGAGACGGAACCCTTCGGTGCACCCCTGGTGGTCTCCGAGGTGGCGTGATTTCGGGTGAGCTCGTCCGCGTGGTGGGATCCAGCCGATCGCCCTTCGTAGGAGTACCTCCTCACGGACGGGCCTTGCACTCGACCAGGCGAACCACTGTCCCCGGACAGTGGACTTCGGCCGATTCTTCTGTACCTCTCGCAGGACATCGACCCCCATGTGCTGGTCGAGAAGCCGGCTTCCCTCCACAGGGCACCACGGACCCTGGTCCTGGAGGGCATCACGGACCCAGGCGTCAGCGAGGTGCATGGCGCAGGTCTTCCAGAGCTTCTCGAAGGCGGGGGCAAGACGGTAACGGCCTGGGTCCATGCGAGGCAGTGGATCGGCAGCAGGGACCGCACCGGGATACGCAAGGCGACATCGTGCCGATGCCGGCGGTCACCCCGCGGCAGGTACGAACCCTGCCTGCGAGCGTGGGAGGGCGCCTTCGACGCGTACCTCCATCTGAACCAGAACCGTGGACCGACTCAGAGGAGGACGGCCTGCTTGTCTGGGCAAACACCGAGCACGAGAACCTGTACTGCTGGCGGATCGACGACGGAGAGCCCGACCACTGGCCCGTCACCACATGCAGACGTCCGACGGCGAGAACGTCCCCTCCGACTGTTCCACCAGCTTCGGTTGGCGATTGCGGTGAACGGCTCTCGCGGTGGCCTGTCCGCCCATGGCCGTACGGGACACGGGAGGAAATCCGTGGGGCAGACAACGGCGCTCCGGCTCTTGGCTGTTGGGCGCGGGCCGTGAGATCGTCCGCAGGTGAGCGACGCTGCTGGGGAAACGATTTCGGCACGACCGGACGACCGTACCCCGTCCGTTCTGCGCTTCGTGGTGGAACTCGTCGCCTGGGTGGCTACGCCCTGGGCGCTGGCCGTCCACTCATGGCTGCTCGCCGCCCTGTCCGTGGTGCTCCTGATCGGCCTTCCCACGTGCTTCTCCACCCCGGGTGACAAGGCGAACGTGATCATCGCAGTACCGGGCTGGGTCACGATCCTTCTGGTGCTTCTCCAGCTCGCCGCAGCCGTGGCCTCCTCGTGGCTGGCCTGGCCCGCGTGGGCGGCGGGCCCCGTGACCCTGCTGGCCGCCGCCACCCTCGCCACGGAGCGGCGACGCTGGCGGTGGCTGGCATCCGGCGCACCAACTCGTCAGCCGGGGCGCTCATCCGCCAACTGAGCACTCGGTCACGACTGAGCCGAAGCTCGATACCTGTCACCCGACGTGCCGATCGACCTGGGTTGAGGTGCGCGACGAAGCATGGGATCCGGCCTGAGGTGTGGGTGATCGACGATGTGTCGTTCCCCAGGTGTGGCACGGCGTCGGGCCGTGGTCCGCGCGCCGCCCTCGAGGGGGATCCCCGCGTGCAGTTCACCGTGTCCGGGAGCCCACCGGCACCTTGCAGGTGCCCTGTCCGGAGCTGGCGCTGACGAAGCGCGCGTCGGGGGCAGTGTTGCTGACTGGACGTTCTCGGCATCGGTCGGCCCGTGGTTGGTCGCGGTGACCGCATAGGTCAGATTGGCTCCGCTGACCACGCTGTCCGGGACGCCGCTGAGCGCGAGGGCCAGATCGGCGGTCGCCCAGCTGGCCGAAGATGTTGCCCCCCAACTTCGGGCAGTGCAGTCGCACAGTACGGCCAGGCTGTGGAGATCGCCCGCGGCGATGTCAGTCACACGGCTCAGTAGGCCGACGGGTGTGCTTCTCGGGATTCGTGTGCCGTCGCCTCCTTGTCCGAAGTGTTGTAACTCCACCCAAGAGCACGGGAGTTGGATTGCAGCGCCAGGCTGTGGCTACCTCCGGCGGCAATGGCGGTGACCCCGGTGAGGGGGTTTGCGGCGCAGTTGGACGGGTCGGGCGCGCAGACCTGCGCGGGCGTGAGCCGTTCTTTGTCGCTCGTGACGTCACCCTGCTGGCCGGCGGCGTTCAGGCCCCAGGCCACCACGGTGCCGTCGGCCCGTACGGCCAGGTTGCGACCGTAGCCTGCTGCGACGGCGATCACGTCGTTCAGGAAGGAACCTAGGGCACGTTTCAGAAGTGGATCAAGCGGTGACTTGCGGAGTCGGTGAGGGCCGTATGCTGCACCTGCATGAGGGATCTTGGTAGTCAGGTCGCGTACTGGGACAGCGTCGGCGCAACGAAGACGTTCACGCATCCGGTGAATCTCAGCTGGCTGGCGGGGGTGAGCCGGAACGCTCGGGTCCTGGACTACGGCTGTGGATACGGCCGTGTCATGGCCAAGTTGAGCGAGCACGGCTTCTCTGATCTCTCCGGTGTGGACTTGTCTCCCGCGCTGATCGAGCGGGGCCGCCAGTTGCGGCCTGACCTGCGCTTCAACGTCCTGGAGTCCCCGCCGGACCTGACCTACGCGTCGGAGAGCTTCGATGTCGTCCTGCTGTTCGCGGTGCTGACGTGCGTCCCCGACGATGATGCTCAGCGGGCACTGGTCGCCGAGCTGAGCCGCGTCCTGGCGCCCGGCGGGCTGCTCTACGTCAGCGACATGGTCTTGCAGGACGACGAACGAAACCACAACCGCTACGTCACCCACGCCCAGCAACATGGCACACCGTACGGGGACTTCGCCACTGACGACGGTGCGGTGTGCCGGCATCACGACATCGCAGAGCTGCGCGCTCTGCTTTCGAGCTTCGACCTGGTGGACGAGCACCGGATTGAGGTCGCCACGATGAACGGCCATCGGTCGCAGGCAGTGCAATTGCTGGGCCGCAAGCGGAAATGATCACAGCCACTCATTGATGGCCGCGATCAGCACGGTCGCCTCTTATCGGACAGAGAGCTTGTCGTACCTCGTCGCCACCGCACGGTGCCGCTTCAGGCGGTTGATCCCGCACTCCACCGCGTGGCATTCCTTGTAGTCATCGTTGTCGAACTTCAGTGGCCGGCCCCCGCGGGAGCCGCGGTTCTTGCGGTTGGCGATCTGATCACGCTTCTCCGGGATCGTGCAGCGGATATCGCGTCGGCGCAGGTAGGCGCGGTTCGCGCGGGAGCCGTACGCCTTGTCCGCGCGGACCTTGTCCGGCCGGGTGCGCGGCCGTCCCGGGCCGAGCCGGGGCACGCGGATGCGGCCCAGGACGACCTGGAACTGCGGGGAGTCACCGCGCTGCCCGGCCGTGATCACGAGCGACATCGGCTTCTGGGCCTGCTCGACCGCCAGATGGATCTTGGTGGTCAGTCCGCCGCGGGAACGTCCGAGCCCGTGGTCCCCGGGCTCGGCGAAGACGCCGCCGGGCAGCTCGACCTGCAGATCCCCCTTTTGCGGGCACCGGCCGCGTGCTGGTGAGCGCGGGCGATCGTCGAGTCGACCGAGATGTCCCAGGTGATCAGCCCTTTCGCATCGGCCTGGGCCTGGAGCTGCTCGAAGATCCGGTGCCACGTGCCGTCGCGCTGCCAGCGACGGAACAGCCCGTACACCGTCTCCCACGGCCCGTTCCGCCCTGGCAGATCCCGCCACGGTATGCCTGTACGGGTCCGGAACCGTATCCCCTTGATCAGCTGCCGCTTGGTGTGCACCGGCGGCCGACCAGGCTTGATGCCTTGCGGCAGCAGCGGCTCCAGCACCGCCCACTGAACGTCTGTCAGATCACCCCGAGCCACGGAACGTGATCATTGCATGACCTTGATCCACTTTTGAAACGCGCCCTAGAGGGCGCCGCGGTCGGACGGCGCAGACCTGCAGCAATGCGACCACGCCGACGGGCAGGGCACGTTCGCCGGAAACCGGCCATGGAAGGCACATCTCATGATCATCTTCTCGCGCGGATCGCGAACGGTCCTGGTCGAGCTCTCCTGAGGGCGCCCTAAGGACGAATCCTTGGGGCGAAGATCCCTCCCCGCACCCACACGAGTCATTTGCCTGCAAGGACCGTCGGCCGCGGAGCCTGCATTGTCGACGACAGGCACTGGATCGGTCTGCCACAGCTTCGACGATCGCGTCGTGCGACGCGCACCCAACCGGCCACGGAAAAACGGGTGGGCGGTCCGCTGGACGGCCTGCTCTTCGACGTCACCGGCCGGGGCTCGGACGAGCTCGCCCAGGGCACCGCGCTCATCACCGAGAGCGGACACTACGGAACGGGAGCACGCGCCCCGTCCGGCCGGAAATCTGGTCATGCGCGGTACTTCGAAGGGGAGGCGCACTCCCTCTGGCCCCGGACTGACCGCCGTAGGCTGACCTCATGGGTTTCTTCGAACGACTGAACGGCATCAGGCGCCCGGCAGGCGGCGTGACACCGCTCACCGCGGCCGCGGTCCGCGATGTCATCCTCGCCGTGAACGGTCCGGAGTCGCCCTACAGGGTGCGCCTCGCCAGCCCTTCGGAGAAGGCCGACCTGATAGCGGACTGGCGGATCCAGCACCGCTCCTTCGGCGAGGACGTGGACCTGCATCTGAGCATCCGCATGCGGCTGGACCCTCACCGGCGCGAGGTGCGGGCCCTCCAGGAGCAGCGGTCGCGTACCCGGGGCCGGCTGTCGGGGTCGCATGAGTACGGACGCGGGGCCGGGTTCTCGGTGGACTGGACGTACGAGCGGGGTCCCGACGGTCGCCGCCGTAAGGTCAAGACGTTCGACACCCGGGACATGAGCAACGTCCTCCGTGAGGCGGTTCTCGGCGCCGGGTGGGCATGGCGGCCCCGCCTGCTGAAACTCTGACCGCCTGCGACCGGCGCACCCTGCACCAAAAACGCCCCAAGGAAGGACAGTTCCCGAACAGGTTGAGTGGATCGACCCGTGCGCGGTAGATCCGGGGCGCCGTCCTGCCCGAGACAAGGCTCGGCGGCTGACTGCACTCAGGAGGCCGCTCCAACGCCGACCGAGGCCACACGGGCCCACAAACCCCCACACGACTACTCGGAACTGGCTGGCGGACCCTCGCCGAACTGCGTCGCGGTGCTGTGCCGGGCGGCGCGTGGCCGTCACTTTGTCCGGGTGGCAGAACGAGTACGTGTGCGCGGGATCGACGATGCCGAAGGCAGACGGCTGCTTCGCATCACGCGCCGGGGAACCGGGCCGGTGGTGACCTGGCGGCGTGCCCAGATGGCCTTGCTGACCTCCCAGGGCATCCCAGTGCCGAAGATCGCCGAAGCGACGTTCACCAGCGCGGACCGGGTCCGGGATGTGATCCATAACTTTCTGGTCACGGTGGGGGTCGTTGACGACATCTGCCACGAGGGCCTGCGCATCCTGCTCCGCGAGATAGGCGTCTCGATTCGACGCCTGAACACCTGGAAGACCTCCCGCGACCCCGGCTACGCAGCCAAGAAGACCGGGGGGGCGAACATCTCTGCGCGATCGCCGACGGCGAGGTCATACCCGAGGAGAGCGAGTGCGAAGTCATCTTTGGCATAGATGAGTTCGGGCCGCTCAATCTGATGCCCCACCCGGGCCGGCAGTGGGGCAAGCACAAAGACACCGACCGTGAACCACGCCTCAGAAGGCGGGCGACCTGCAACCGCTACGGCGGAGTCCGGCACCTGTTCGCCGCATTGGACCTGGCCAAGGACAGGCTCTACGGCCAGATCAAGCCGAGGAAGAGCCACACGAGGTTCCTGGAGTTCTGCCGCTACCTGCGTAGCCTCTACCCGCCCGAGGTCCGTAGGGCGATCGTGCTCGACAACTTCTCCCCGCACCTGACCACGCTGGCTTTGTTCACGTTCAGCAGCAGCGTTTGTCTGCCGGTTTGGGCGTCAGTTGGTGATCACTGGGCCTCGGAATGTTCACGAGAGATAGCGTCAGCGCATGGGCAGCGTGGCCTGGACCGCTGGCTCGGGTGTCAGGGGGACATGTTGGCGCCCCGGAAAGACGTTCGCCGCCTGCCGTCTAACCTCTCCTCTTGGGGGGTGGGATTATGGAAAAGTCGATCTTGGTTGAGTCCATCAGGCACTCCGCTGTGTGCCAGGGGTGCGGTGCCGAGGCGGAGTGGTGCGGTGTTCAGGCGCTGGTGGGCGAAGCATTGCGGTGGGATGTTGAGTCGACGTGCACGGCCTGCGGGTTCGCCCTGGCTGTGTGTGGCGGTGACCTGCCAGAGGAACTGCGTGGCCGACTGCTCTCCGAGCATGGACGGGCAAGGTTGCGGGTAGCCCCGCCCACGAGGAACGCCGCCATCATGCGGGTGCTGCGGGCGGAACTCGGCATCGGCCTGGACGGCATCCGAGCCGTGCTGGAGCAGGTCTTGACCGGGCAATACTCGGGGACCCTGCCCGAGATGGAGCTCCTGGCGCGGAAGCTGCGGGCATCAGGCATCGAAGCGGCCGCTTCACGGACGGTGGATTGAGTGAGCCTGCCGGGCGGAACGACTGGGTTCGGCGAGGACGGCCCGCCGCCGGGTGGGCGGCGGGCCGTCGAGGTAGGTAGTGGTAGGGATCAGCCGACCTTGGCTGCCTCCTCAGTCATCGTCGGCGAAGGCGATCGCATCCGAACCGTCCTCAGCACCGACCTGCTGCCCGCAAGCTACATCTGGGCCGACCACCAGCTCGACGTCGGGTAACCGCGCTATTCAGCTGACGCCGACACCGCCAGCCGACATCAGGGCAAACGATGCCTGATGCGGCACCAGCCGTGCGACGAAGCGGGGAAGGAGTACCCGATCGTCTCCTTGAAGACGGACTGACCGGTCCCGGGCCGATGGTCTGAGACAGACGAAAGGGGTGCCACCCACCTGCGGGTGACACCCCTTCTTCGTGCGTCCTACATGGAGGAGTCGTCGAACGGGTTGTTCATCACGCCTGAGGCCTCGCAGCTCGCGATCGCGCCGCTGCTGGCGCCGATCTTGCAGACCTCGAAGTAGGCGTTGTCGATCCAGCCGGCCTCCAAGTACGTGCTCCAGGAGGCGCTCGTCTGGCCGCTCGGCACGGTGCGCATCTTCCAGACCTTGTGGCCGGCTTCGCCGTTGGTGATGAGGCGGATGCCGACGACGTAGCCGTCGGTCGCGCGGTCCTGGGCGGTGATCTGGATCGGGTCGAGACGGTAGGGGTTGATCCGCCAGCCGATGACCATCCGCCCGTAGTACGAGTTGGTCGAGACCGTCTGCTCGGTGCCTGACGCCGCGGCCGCGGGGCTGGCGAGGAGCGGAGTGACGACGGCGGCCAGAGCCGCGCTGGCGACGAGACTGCTCTTGAAACGCAAGGATCCCCCAGGGTAAATATTTTGGCCGAAATTGCATGCTCTAGGTCGAATCCGATCATGCCTGACCACACCTCAACTTGCCTAATCCGGCGTGCCCTTCCGCCTTCCATGACTGCTCGCCGCTACCGGCGGCCAGCGTCGACGGCAAGAGTGCTGCTTGCGGGGGCAGGAGCCGTCGCCGTACTCGTGCGCGGGCTCGGCGACACCGGCCCGGCCGGCCAAGGACGCCGTCGCCGATCCCCGGTGTGCGAGCCTGGCCATGAGCCGTCCGGCTCGATCAGCCGATCGGTGGTGCGAGGTATCCCGGCGCATAAGCGTCACCGGAGGGGGTTACGCGGGCGATGCCGGGTGAGTCTCATCGCGGCAGGCTCGGGCCGTCGGGTTGTCTAGTGGGTGGAGGTGCCGGGTGTCGTCGGTTGCGGGTCTGCTGGAGGAACGGGAGTTGGCCGCGCGTGAGCGCGCGTGGAAGGGCTGCGGGAGGAGGCGGACCGGGTGCTGACCGAGCTCGCCGAGGCGGAGACGGACTGGCAGGAGTGACTGATCGCCCGCCAGCGTGTGGGCGAGGTCCTGGCCGCGCCCCGACCCCTGGAGGCTGGCCGGGGTGATCCGGTCACGATCGAGCAGCCCTCCAGGCCGGAGCCGGAGCCAGGCCCCGAGGCGCCTGCCCCGGTGGCCGCGCCGCGCGCCGCGCGTGCGGGTTCGATCGTGCCGGTGTGGCGGCCCGGGCTTTCGGAGGCCGTGCTCGCGGTGGACTGCCAGCGGTTCTTGGCCGTACTGGCGGAACGCCGGTTGGGTGGAGACGGGGTGGTGCCGTGCCAGGAGATCGCCGCCGTGTTCGGCTCGGAGCCGTGCCCGGCCAGCGTCGAGGGTGTGCGGTCGAGGATGAAGCGGTTGACCGGCCGGGGCTGGACGGTTGAGCCGGCCCCGGGCCGGTTCACGCTCGCCGACGGGCCAGTCTGCGGTCATGAGTCGGGGCATGGACCACAGCACCATCTACTCGTGGACGGCGGGCAGGGTCTCGTCGTCACGCACGACGCGGCGCGAACGCAGCAGCCAGCCAAGCGTGCGCTCCACCATCCAGCGCCTCGGCAGCACCACGAACCCCGTGACGTCGTCTGAGCGTTTGACGATCTGAAGGGTGAGGTGCAGCTTATGGGTTGCCCATTTGCGAACAGGCGGCCCGCGTAGCCGCCTGTTCGCATGGGCGGCCGGCGGCCCGCGTAGCCGCCGTCCGCCCCTACCAAAGCGATGCGATGGAAGCGCGCCCGCAGCTGTGCCGGCAGCGGAATGACCGCTTGCCGGTCCGTCGCGTTGGCGGCGGTGACCATCACGGCCAGCACCAGGCCGAGGCAGTCGACCACGACGTACCGCTTGCGCCCGTGGCTCTTCTTGCCCGCGTCGTAGCCGCGGCTTGAGGAGGACACCGTCGCGTCCGCCTTGACCGACTGGGAGTCGACGATGGCGGCGGTCGGCTCCGGGTCCTGGCCTGCGTCCTCGCGGAGCAGACCGGGCAGCCCGTCGTGCAGCTCGGCGAGCAAGCCCTTCACTCGCCAGCGCTTCGCGAAGGCGTAGACGCGGTTGCAGGCGGGGTAGTGCGCCGGCATCGCCCGCCAGCTGATCCACCGTGACCAAGTAGCGCACACGGCGTCCAGCATCTGTCGGTGGCAGTAGCCCTCCGACTGCCCGCCAGGCCCTCCAGCCACGCCGGCACTGGCCTCGCGTCTCGCACGACCGTCCACGCCACGTCCGTAAAGTCGGAGGAGTAGAAGGGCTCGCGACACGAACAGTCGCCAGCATTCCCGAACCGGTGAGCGAGGCAACCACACGACCGGCCCACCGAGTTGGACTCCACCGGCAAGACAGCGCAAGACAGCGCAAGACAGCAGCACAGGGCCTCCTGGGCATCGGGCTTCGACAATCCCGAGCTGACCAGGAGGCCCTGCCTTCATTCGCACACTGGCCGCAGATCACGATGGGTGGCTGACAGATGACCTGCTGTCAGTAGTGGCCTCTACATTGGTCGGTTGCGCGGGAAGCGCGCGATCGACCAAGGGAGGGGGCTTCGGCCTTGCCGTTCGTCAAGGGGTACACCAAGCAGGACGGGACTGTGGTGCGGGCGCACTGGAGGGCGCCCGCCGGGACCAGTCAGCAGACTGCGCTGGCCATCGGGATCGTGGCGGCTGTGTTCATCTTCGGCGGCTCCGGCACGTCGACGGGCAGCGGAGCGGGTACGGGGCGGTTACCGGCGCCGGGATCCTCGTCGGCAGTGACGTACCCGATCAAGTGGCCAGGTTGGGAAGAGTCGACGCCCCGCCGGGCCCCGGCCCCGGCCCCGGCCCCGGCCCCGGCCCCGGCTGTGTCCTATCCGATTCGCTGGCCGCGGTGGAGAGAGACCGCGCCGCGACCGGTGCCGACGGTGTCGTACCCGATCAAGTGGGACCGGAACGGAGCGGGGCGGTGAGCCGGCGTCCGGCCCGGCGGCGGTCGCGAAGGGCCGACAGCACCGAGCAGCTCCTCCTCGTCCTCGGCGGCCTGGTCATCGCGGGGGCTGTGGTCGCGGCGGTGGTGGACTTCGTGCGCGCCCATCCGTGGGTCCCGGTCGTCCTTGTGCTGCTCGTCGGCGGAGCAGCGGCGGCCTGGATGGTCGCTCGGCAGCAGGCCACGCGGTGGGAGCGGGTACGTTCCCAAGGCCTGCGGTACGCGCTGACGCAGCTGGACGCGCTGCATCACCGGCAGTTCGAGCACGCGGTACGGGACCTGATGCGGCGCGACGGGTGCGCGAACGCTGTCCAGGTCGGCGGCGCCGGAGACAACGGCGCAGACGTGAAGGCCACCGACCCTTACGGGCGGCGCTGGGTGATCCAGTGCAAGCACCGGCGGGCCGGTCCGTCCGGAGCCGCGGTGGGCACCCCGGACCTGCAGGTCCTCAATGGCACCGGACGGCCCGTACACAAGGGCGATGTCGTCGTGCTCGTCACCAACGGCAGATTCTCCAAGCCGGCGATCGACTTCGCCCGCTCCCAGCGGCTGCACCTGGTCGACCGCACCCTGCTGGGCGAGTGGGCAAGCGGCTCACGCCCCCTATGGGAACTACTGCAGGCAGTGCCACCGCCACGTCGCCCCTCCGTCTGACTGACCGGATTGCGTACAAGAAGCCCGCTGGCTCCGAGGCTTCTCGGCTGCAGCAGGGCAGCAAGGACTCCCCCTCGTCCCCGGCCAACAGCCACGATGCAGAGCCCGGGTCTACGCACGGCCGAAGGCGGGATGGAGGTGTGTCGTGTCGCGCACCGGCTGCTCCACCCCGTCGAGGAGGTGGCTCCGCGTCAGCGGCGCTTGGGCTCGTCGGCGCTCCAGCCGCGCAGGTAGGGCTGCAGGTCGCGAGGAGAAGGCGTCGGATGGTCGGGCAAGGTGTGGTGGGTGGTCGAGGGCACCTTCGCCTGGCTGCACCAGTTCAAACGACTCCGCACCAGCTACGAGCGACGCGCCGACCTTCAGCACGGCCTGCACAAGCCCGCCTGCACGATCATCTGTTTGCGAGACCTTCGAAAGGCTGTCTGCCCCCAGCAGTAGGATCCCGGCGCATGACGTCCCCTGTGTACGGCGACTCCGAGTCGTCCCGTCAAAGACTTCACACCAAACCCGGTGCCGCCGAGGGGGACGACGCGCTGATCGACGTGCTGCGTACCCGCGCGTGGGACCCGGGCCGGCGGTTCGACACAGCGCCGATCCCACGTACGTGGATCGAGGAACGCTTCGGCCCGGAGCATCTGGAGCACATTCGGAACCAGACTGTCGCCTCCAGCAGTAATGGAATGATCTTGCTCAAGTCGCAAGCCGAGGAGGTGGCGGCCTACTTCGCTGACGCTCCGCGCGGACCGTTGTTTCCGCCGGCCACGCCACCTGAAGTCGAAGCCGCCGAGGACATCATCGGACGTCCGCTGCCGACACTCCTTCGGAGGATCTACACCGAGGTCGGCGACGGCGGCTTCGGGCCCAACAGCGGTCTGGCATCGCTCACCGACGGTCGGCGTGCGCCGGGAGACCTGATCGACTGGCCCTGTTCGGTCACCAGGCACGAACGCGACCGTGCGGCAGGGCTGCCCGGGTCATGGCTGTACCTGGCGTCGGGCGGTTGCACGATGCGGTGGCATCTGTCCTTGCTCGCAGTCGGCAACCCTGTGCTGCTCTATGACGCAGACGGCTGGGTGCCAAGCAGGGGCGAGGACCCCCATGACGGCCTGCGTCACGCGACCGCGTCACTGCGGCAATGGTTGTGGACCTGGGCCAACGGCAGCAACGTCTGGGCCGAAGCACTCAGCCTTCCGTAACTGATACACAGAGCTGCATTCGGCTCCGCTCAGCGACCTCGCCATTCTGAAATGACCAGTAAGAAGCGTTCTGGCACAACTCTTAGTTGCGCCGTGAGGGCGCCGTTGGTTCAGTGCTGGAGAGCGCAGCCATCCGCGGCCAGGTGCAGGTGACGAAGTGTTTCCAGTTCGGTGGTGGGGAAGGCGTACAGGTGCCACTTCTGGAGGTCGCCGTCCTCGCCGTGAGTTCGCCGCACCTTCTCGGCGGCCATCAGGACCGCATGTGCGAGCGAGGTGCGAGGACGTGTGGACGTCCACACGACGGTGCCCTTCCCGTCCGGTGCGTCGAAGCTCGTCGACATGTCCGGGAAGCGGCGGATCGTGATGTGCACGTCGCTGTTTCGGCGACGAAGGATCCACCGTGCCTCTGCCGGTTCGAGGTCGAACGAGAACCGCTGGATACCATGGAGGCCGTAGAGGCCCGTCACGCCTTTCAACAAGTCGGCGAGCGCGTTTGTGCAGTAGCTGACGGCGTCCCGGTGCTTCGTTGAGCCGTCCCAGATCCTGCACGTCGCCCACCCGGAGCCGCTCAGTTCCCAGCTGAAGTGCAAGGACCTCGTCACTGAATCCCCCTGATCGTTTGCGGACAACGCTACGGCGGTGCTGACGGCGTGGGAGGGCGGGGCACGCCACTCATCCGTTCGTACCCAGTCGGCCTTCGCCGCTTCCGTTGCCAAACCCCGCCCTCGCATCCACCAGCTGCGAACTCCCTACAAGCCTGGGCCTCCAGCGCGCCCGCCTCCGCACGCTCTCCCTCCGAGCGGAACGGCCGCAGCCTGCCGAGACAGCGGTCCACCAACTCACCCTCGACACGCGCGACGACAAAGCCCTCGACCTTGAGCCGGCCCTCGACCGCGCCGCTTCCGCTACAGCCCCGGGATCGTCGTAAGCGCCGCCGTCTTCCGGCAGGCAACTGCAGATCGACGCGCCCTTCTGGGACTCGCTGGTGTTCGGGGGGACCTGCGAGGTGGAGGTCGAGTCGGTTACGGCCGTGTTCGGCACGGCGAGGTGGTGGCGAGAGCCCGTGCGGGCGGCGCCGCATGTCCGGACCGCGGCCGTTTCTCGGGTCGATTCCACGACCGTTGACAGCGCAGGCCGAGAGACCTCCGCTTGCTGCCGTCCCACCAAGCTCGACGCCTGCAAGCCCTACCTCGACCAGCGATGGCAGAGAGGTTGCACCAACGCCTCGAAACTGTGGGAGGAGATCAAACAACAGGGGTACCTGGACGGCTACGGCAACGTCCGCGCCTACGTCAGCCGAAACCTACGCGGCCAGCCCCAGCCGGTCGGCCCCCGGCCGCCGTCCGCCCGCGCCGTCACCCGCTGGGTCCTCACCCACCCGGACGCCCCGGCCGAGGGCGACCGGCTCCAGCTCAAGGCCGTGCTGGCCTGGCCAAGCGCCCCGAACTGGACGTACTCGCGGAGCATGTGCGCTCCTTCGCCCACATGCTGACCCAGCTGCAAGGCCACCAACTGCCGGCATGGATCGAAGCGGCAACCGCCGCCGCCCCGCCCTGCCTGCAGCGATTCGCCCGGCACATGGAACGCGACCTCGACGCCGTCACTGCCGGACTCTCGCAGCCGTGGAACTCAGGAGTCGTCGAAGGCCGTGTCAACCGGATCAAGATGCCCAAGCGCCAGATGTTCGGTCGAGCCGGCTTCGAACTCCTCCGCAAGCGCGTCCTGCTCGACTCCTGAGCTTGCTGTTCAGCCTTCAGTATCCGGCGAAAGTGGTTCGTTTTCGGCGGCGAGGGTGACCTGGGCGGTCCATGACCAGGGCTCCTGGGGCGGATCCCAGCTCACCTTCACGTCCGTGTCGTGAAAGTCGCGCGCGAGTTCCGTCACCATCAGCGCCGCCGCAACCCGCGCGTCTCGCGGGTCGGTGTTGAGCGGCACGTCCAGCCGTCCGCAGAGATTTCCGCTTTCGGTGACGACGCTGGTGCGCCATCCCTCCGGCGTCGCAAACAGGAAGATCCCCTTCGGGATGCCCCAGGCGGGCCGCTTCTTCTTCTCCTTCTTGCGTCTCACTATGCCGCTATCCAACATCGTCGAGTTCATGGTGCCGAGTCTGCGTGGAGGATCAACCGCCGCGGCACGGTTTGGTGCCGGCCTTGCGCGGCAAGCTGAAGTCCTTCAGGACAGATCGTCGCTGAGCACCACTGACATCACCATCCGTGAGCCTCCACAGGGAGCGGTGGCTCTGAGTGCGTACCGCCCCAAAGACGCTCCCTACGTCCAGACAATGCATCCCCGTTGCGCAAGGAGGTCGAGCAGGCGTGGCGCAGGCTCGACGTTGTTCCAACGGAGGTCCAGTTTCTCGAGTGAGGGGAGCTCGGACAGCCAGTTCGGCAGAGTGCGGAGTCTGTTGCTCCGCAGGTCGAGATGGCGGAGCCGTGAGAGTCCCGCCAAGGCATCCGGGACGTCCAGCAGGGCGTTCTCTCGTAGGTCAAGGTGGCGCAGTTCGGACAGGTCGCTGACGGATTCTGGTAGGCGCGTGAGTGCGTTGCCCCGCAGCCATAGCTCGCGGAGCTGATGGAGTCGGCCGATCGATTCGGGGAGTGCGGTGAGTCGATTGTGCTCGGCTCGGAGTTCCACCAGTCCGATCATGTCACCGATGGTGTCCGGGAGGCTGGTGAGGTGGTTGCCCCCGACATTGAGGTATCGGAGGGCGGTGAGCCGGCCGAGCGATCGGGGAAGCTCTTTCAGCTCGTTGTCGTGCAGGTACAGGTACTTGGTGAGCGGCAGTTCAGTCAGCTCGTCCGGGACCGAGGCGAGCTTGTTGTGGCCCAGGTCCAGTGTGTGCAACTGCCGTAGTCGTGCAATCCGGGGTGAGATCCGTGTCAGCGCATTGTCCGCGAGGATCAGCACCTGCAGTTCGGTCCGCTGCCATAGCGACTCCGGCACGGCGCCAAGGTTCTGTTTCCACAGACTCAGTGTCGCCGTCACTTCGGCATGCCTCCAAGACTCGGCCGGACTTGCTGCCCGCAGCCTACGGCCGGTGTGGTCGCCGTCAGGCGAGAAGAACCCGCTTCCGGAGGAGCCGGAAGGCCGCGCGGTCGAACATCTGGAGCTTGAACATCTTGATCCGGTTGCCATGGCCTACGACGACGCCGAGTTCCAGGGCAGGGCAGGGCAGGGCAGGGCAGGGCCGGCGATGACGGCCTCTCGATCGCGGTCGAAACCTGCGGAGAGGGTACGGAGGTTGGATAGGTTGTCCTGCCTGACGGCGTCGATCCAGCCGAGAGCCGTTCGCCCCTGCGCTCGGGGAGCATGGTTGCGAAGGACAGGGCGCGCCGAATGAGCGCGTCGAGTTCGGGACAGTGCGTCTGGACGGTCCTTGAGGTGGAGCTGCTCGCACTCGGTCAGACTGTCGGGGCGGCGGAGAATCCGCCCGGGGTGAGGGCGGCCTGGCGGCCGGCGGCACGGGCAAGGCCGCCGGGGCGTACGGCCGCGGCGAGGAGCACTTCTCGTGCTGATGGGCACGAACACGCTCGCAGCTGCCCTTATGGCCGGGCGGCACGATCTCCTGCCACAGCGGTCCTCGCCGCGGGTGGACCTCGTGTCGAGGGCGCGGGCTGATGGCCGGTGCGACGACCGGGCCGCCGCAGCCGCCCCGGTGCGCTGCTCGTACGATCCGTCCGCCGGACACAACCTCAGGAGGGACTTATGACCGACCCCAGTCACACCCGATCTGCCGCCGAGCAGGCACCGACGGCGCCACGGAGCCGGCTGCAGCGCCTGATGCGGTACATCCCCTTGATCGCACCCGTGCTTCTGTGGTCTGTGCCGTGCTGGGTCCTCCTGCACACCGGCCAGCACTGGCCGCTGCCCATTGCGGTGACCGGCACCTTGCTGTTCGCCCTCGGACTTGTCGCCATGCCGCTCACCATGGTCCGCGGCCACGGACGACGTCAGCAGGACTGGGCCGCGATCGTGGGCGACACCCTGCTGGGCAGCATCTGGGTCCTGTTCACGTGGTCGGTGCTGTTCGGCGTCCTGTTGCGGCTCGCACTGACCGTGGCCGGTGTCGGTGACGGCCAGGACCGCGCGCGCATCGTCACCTGGGCGGTCCTCGGCCTGACCGCCGTACTGCTCGGGTGGGGGTATGCCGAAGCCCGGCGCGTGCCACGCGTACGCCAAGTCGATGTACGGCTCCCGCGCCTGGGAGCCGGGCTGGACGGCACCCGGGTCGCTCTGATCACCGACACCCACTACGGCCCGCTCGACCGCGCCCGCTGGTCGGCACGCGTCTGCGAGACCGTGAACAGCCTGGAGGCCGATCTGGTCTGCCACACCGGAGACATCGCGGACGGCACCGCCGAACGCCGCCTCGCCCAGGCCGCACCTCTGGGCACCGTGCAGGCGACCCGGGCCCGCGTGTACGTCACCGGCAACCACGAGTACTACAGCGAGGCCCAGGGCTGGGTCGACCTGATGGACAAGCTGGGCTGGGAGCCGCTGCGCAACCGCCATCTCCTGCTCGAGCGTGGGGGTGACACTCTCGTGGTCGCGGGCGTGGACGACGTCACGGCCGAGTCCTCCGGACTGGCGGGGCACCGCGCCCACCTCACCGGAGCCCTCCACGGCGCCGATCCCGACCTGCCCGTCCTCCTCCTCGCCCACCAGCCCAAGTTCATCGACCGGGCCGCGGCCCACGGCATCGACCTCCAGCTCTCCGGCCACACCCACGGCGGTCAGATCTGGCCCTTCCACTACCTGGTGCGCCTCGACCAGCCCACCGTCGCCGGCCTCACCCACCACGGCGCCCGCACCCAGCTCTACACCAGCCGCGGCACCGGCTTCTGGGGCCCGCCCTTCCGCATCTTCGCCCCCAGCGAGATCACCCTGCTCGTCCTCCGCTCTCCCCAGCACCCCGTCGCTGCCTAGGTGTATTGACCCGCAGGGTTGTTGACTCGACTGATCGGCGGCCGACCGCCGAGAGCGGTATGCCGCCGGTGATGGTTGTAGGTGGTGTGGGTGAAGTCCGCCAAGGCGACGGCGTGTTCAGACTTGCTGAAGTACGGGCGTACGTGGGCCCATACGTCGAGCAGGGTGCGGTTCAGGCGTTCCACCTTGCCGTTCGGTTGCGGCGGTAGGGTCGGGTGCGTTTGTGGATGATGTCGGCGTCGCTCAAGGTCTGCCGAACAGCGTGGACCTGTAGCAGGGAGCCGTTGTCGGTGAGGACTCGCTCGACGTTGATGCCGTACGCGGCGAAGAAGGCGTTGGCGCGACCCCGGAAAGCCGCGGCGGTCTCCTGGCGTTCGCCGGTCGGGACCTCGCTGGAGGCGCGCCGGGAACGGTCGTCGACGGCCGTGTGGACGAAGCTGTAGCAGCCAACGCAGATGGTTCAGGTTGTGCCGGGTCAGGACTCGGTGGACGGTCTAGGTGGGCAGTCCCGAAATCGCCTGGCGTCGGGGTGGGACAAGAAGACCTCTGCGGTGATGTGTGGGGTCGGCGCCGTGCCGACCTCGGCCAAGCCGCTGCTGTAGCGGCGGTGGAGACGTGCGACGTGGTGCGTCGCCCTCGGGCCGTTCAGGCGGCCCGAGGGTGCCACGGGTTCAGTTCATGTGCTTGTCGAACCACTCGACCAGCTGCTCGGGGTGCTCGGAGAAGTAGTTGTAGCCGTCCCAACGCCGGGTGCTGCCCTCGATCCAGAACAGCTTTTTGTCGCACGCGGGGACGGCGTCGAAGATCGCCTGCACGTCGGAGGGCTTGGTCAGTCCGTCGTCATGCACCTGGGTGATGAAGGTGGGCACCTGGCAGTTCTTGGCGTACTCGATCGGCGACACCTCGTCGATGGTGAAGCTGAGGTTCAGTTCGACCTCCCGGTCCACGGCCTCGAACTGGTCCGCGATCCCCATCGCCTCAAGGTTGCGCTCGACCATCGCGCGCATCGAGATCGGCTGGATGGCGACCAGAGCGTGCACGTCCGCGAAGAGCTCCGGATGCCGGGGCATCGCCATGAACGTGGCGTTGGCCCCCATGCAGCGGCTGAGCAGGCCCACCTTCATGGTGGCCGCGTCGGGGCGGGATCTGGCGTACCGCAGCGAACCGGCCACGTCGCGGGACTCGAACTGGCCCCAGGTGAAGATGAAGCCGTTGGCATCGCCGCTCTGGCCGTGGTTGCGTGCGTCGTAGGTCAGCACGTTGTAGCCGGCCTCATGCAGGTGCTGGTACTCCCGCATGTAGTTGACCTCGATGTCGTTGCCGGGGACGAACTGCCACGGGGGCAGGTGCGAGGGGAAGCCGTAGCGGTTCATGGGCATCGGGTGGTTGGCGATGATCAGCTTGTCCGAGCCTGGGCAGGGGATCCACCACGCTTCCAACGGGGTGCCGTCCAGGGACGGGAACGTGACGTCCTCGTACGCCATCCCGTACTCGTCCGGCGTGTGCAGAATCGGCGCACGGACCGGGCTGCTGAGGCCCTTCGCCAGACCCTTGACCATCTCCGAAATATCCGCCATGACAGTATCGCTTTCTCTTTCTGCTTCTGTTTCTGTTTCTGTTTCGTGGTGAGATCTGCTGAGATTTCCTTCGGCTATACGAACGTAACTTTTGGGCTGGGGAGAAGCCACTGGTGAAAGGTGTACTGGCAGGGCACCCCTCCGTCCGGGATGGCTCCGGCATATCGCCCTAGTCTGGAAACCGTGGACAATGCAGCCGAGACCCGGGAGTTTCTGACCTCCCGCCGCGCCAGGATCAGCCCGCAGCAGGTGGGGCTGCCCGCCCATGGCCCCCGTCGGGTGCCGGGACTGCGGCGCGCCGAGGTCGCGCAGCTCGCCGGGGTCAGCGTCGAGTACTACTCGCGGCTGGAGCGCGGTGACCTGTCCGGAGTGTCGGGCCAGGTCCTTGACGCCCTCGCTCGGGCGCTGCGGCTGAGCGAGGACGACCGCACCCATCTGGAGGATCTTGCCCGCGCCGCCGGTCCAGGACGTCGACGCCGACGCCGCCCGGCCGCCGCCACGGTGCGGCCGAACGTGCAGCGTCTCCTGGACTCCATGGCCTGCCCGGCGTTCGTCCTGAATGGCTGTGGCGATGTCCTGGCCGCCAACGCCCTCGGCCGCGCCCTGTATGCCCCCATGATCGAAGCTGCAGGGGGCGCCACCCCCAACCATGGCCGGTTCGTATTCCTGGACCCCCGCTCCCGCCAGTTCTGGGGCGACTGGGAAAGTGCCGCCGACAACCTGGTCGCTCTCCTGCACGCCCAGGCCGGCCGCGACCCCTATGACAAGGACCTCACCGACCTCATTGGTGAGCTGTCCACCCGCAGTGACGATTTCCGTACGCGCTGGGCCGGCCACGACGTCCGCCAGTCCCACCAGGGCGCCAAAGTCATCCACCACCCCGTGGTCGGCACTCTTCACCTCGCCTACGAATCCCTCGACCTGCCCGCCGACGGCCTCATCCTGTTCGCCTACAGCGCCGAGCCGGGCAGCGACTCCGAAAACGCGCTGCGCATCCTGGCCGGCTGGACCGCCGACCACGTCCCCGAGCCAGCCGAGCGTTCCCCCGGTGGGGTGGGCAAGGGCCGGCGGCCGGGTGTCGGGCGAGACGCCCCCCGCGCCGACGACTAGGAATTGTCCGGCCTATCATCGTGCCGTCTGTTCCGGATGAGTCGCCTCGCCCTGCCATCGTTCGCTGACCGGCCGATGGCGGGTCTTACCATCGGTCCGTGATGGATAAGCCGACGCATTGGACCCTGCACCACTTCTCGCAGGCCAACCCTGCTGGCCCCGGCTGCGACAGTGTTCCGGCGCTCTTGCGGCGGCTGGCCGATTCCATCGAGGCGTTGGGCCCAGCCGAGATCCAGGACGTGGTCATCACGTCGGAGATGACCGAGCACGGCCCCTGGCGGTCGGGGACCGTCTACTTCCACCTCCCTGAGGATGAGGACTGAGTCTGGCCCACGAACGAAGCCAGATAGCGAGGGCCGGGGCAGTCGCGGTCCCAAGGAAGACGTCGCCGCGCTGGTCGTAGCGGGTGGCCACTGCTCGGGCATGCTTGAGCCGGTCGATCGCCCGTTCGACGGTGTTGCGCTTCCTGTACCGCTCTTCGTCGAAGCCGGGTGGCCGTCCGCCGCGTGACCCTTTGCACAGTCGGGCGCGGTCTGGCTGTCGGTCCTCTCCGGAATCGTGTGCCGGATGGCCCGGCGCCGCACGTACTCGCGGCACGGGCCGTTGCGGTAAGCCTCGTCCGCCGCGTGGCCGTCAGGCTTCCTGCGCGGCCTGCCCGGTCCGATCCGCGGGACGCGAATCTTCTCCAGCACCGGCTGGAACAGCGTGCAGTCCGCTCGCTGTCCCGGGTGACGATCAGGGAAAGCGGGCGGCAGCGGCCGTCTGCGCTCAGGTGGAGCTTGGTGGTGACCGCCCCGCGAGCGGCCCAGGCCCTCACCTCCTGCACCACCTCCACCAGGCGGGCGACGAGGCTCTGCCACAGCGTTTCGCCCTGGTGTTCTGCCGCTGCGTTCCCCCTTTGGGGAGGGCGCTGTTCCGTCGGCCGACCACAGGCGGTGGCGTTCACAACCCTGCACGAACCCCCTGACGGAACCATGAGAACCAGGGCTTTCCAATCAGGCATAGACCCGGCCGCACCCCCTCAGGAAGGCGACGGACTCTGACCTTCGTCCAGTCTGCGACCTCTACTCCCAGCCTCCGCCCGGCGACGCCATCCCACACCGCGACGGGAGCCTTCGTCGAAGGGAACCTGGCTGGCGCGTCGATGGTGTTGAGCGGGGCCGGTAGGTCGGTGACGCAGTCCAGGATGTGGGTGTGCGGGATGGTGGCGAAGGCTGTGTCGGTGTGGGAGCCGGTGCGGACGGCTGCGGTGATGCGGGCGCCCGCGTGGTGGGCGGGGAGCAGATCGCTGGTGGTGTCGCCGGCCGCGGCCAGGTGGTGGACCGATTCCGTGACGGTGCGCAGGAGGGCGGTGAGCAGCATGTCGGGGGCGAGGCGTCCGCGACCGGCGTCGGCAGGTGAGAGGGCCGGGGTGATCAGGTCGTGCCAGCCGAGCGCGTGGAGGACGCGTTCGGGGGTGCTGGGTGAGAAGCCGGTCGTGAGGACGCCGTGGCGGTCGGTGGAGCGCAGCCTTTCGATGGCGTTGGCTGCACCGGGGATCTCGCGGAAGCCGTCGGTGTCGAGTCCTTCGTCGTAGGCGGTTTCGAAGGGCCTACCCGCGAGCCAAGTGCCCCGCAGGCGAGCGCCGACTCGCGCACCTCCCACGAAGCGCGCTGGTTACGCGAGCCTCCACGATCACAAGTGATGGCCTCGCGAGCTGGTCCTGTGTGGCGGCTCCATGCAGCACGTGGCCTATCGCGACGCCCCGGTCTCCCCCAACCCCAGCGCCATCACCCCCTCCATCGCCGACAAGTACGTCCCTGGCGGCACAGTGGACCGCCCGCTGACCCGCCTCTACGAAGCCTGGGGTGCCACCGCCGCCCAGCGGCAGAAGAACATCTTGGCCAAGAACAACGCCTGCGTACCCATCAGGCCCTCAGGCCCCCACCGGCCTGGACTGTGGCGAGTACCCCTTCGGCTCAACCTGGGAGGACCCGGCAGCGGGGAGGAGCTTCTCGGTGGAGTACCTGGACCCGTCCCAGAACCGGTCCTGATCACGCCGTTACGCCCATGCTGACGCACGGGCTGTAGCTCAACCGAGACGCTCCGGCTGTGTCCCGCTCAACCACGGGGGGGCACCGCCACACTCGGACGTCATAGCGCTCGGGATCACCGGCGGTGCCTGGCGCAAGCCGCCAAACCTTCACGTCGTGCTCGCCCTCATCCGGGAGCACGAGGACGGGACCGGGCTCCCTACCCTCCACATTGGCCAAGGCAAGCTCCCTGCCAGGAGCCGAGATCCGGGACGTGCCCAGCAGGACACCTCGTCCGTCCGGTGCGGGCTCCTCCCAGGCCGACAGGGCCACGGCGATACGGCCCGCGGAACCCTGCGTGGGGATGCCGACTGCTTCGCCGTTGCCCTTTACGGCGTCCCCTTCGGGGATGGCCGTCACGATGTCGGCACCCGGTCCGTCGCCAGCGACCAGCCAGAACTCGCTGTGAGACACCCACAAAGCGTCAAACACCACCTCCCAGGGCTGAGCCTCGGGGTAGAGCACTTCGCCCGCGAATGCCTTCTCAGGGTCCATGGCCGCTACCGTAGCGTCCGGCCTCGGATGCCGACTCGTGCAGGTTCGGGCCTTGATCTGGCCGATCAGCAACGGGCGCGATGCACAGGGCTCGTTATCGCAACAGGCCTCCACCAGGTTGCCGAAGAGATGCTCGTCAGCGAGGGGGCTTATCGGCTGCCCGCGCCACCTCAGGAGTCACAGGTAGCGGATGGGCGGCGGCGTTTGTCCAGGCTGCGGCTCTGCCGTCTCTTCCTGAGGCTCATCGGTCGCGCGGGGCGGCAGGGGCAGGCTCTGGAACGGCAACCACACCCGGTGTTCCGCGTTCGTGTCGCAGCACTCGTCATAGCGGACGCCGACTTTGAAGTCGCTCGCCTTCACACTCTCGGGGAATGCGCCGTCGATGCGGCAGCTCATGATGAGCGAGCCGTGCGGAGCGAAGTTGCCTCCGTCGCTGTCATTCTGGAGCTCCTCGCAGCCGGCGTAGAAGGGGCCAGAGGTCAGCTCGCACAGACCGACGCCTTCAAGGGGCTGGCAGTCGGGGAACTTCGAGGGTTTGACGAAGAAGTTGAAGCCGTAGTTGTGCCCCACCCACAGACTGTTCGGAGAAGGGATCTCCGGGCGGCGGTCATCGGTGGCGGTCATCTGCACGGTCAGCGTGACGTGCACTTCGCCGGGCTTGTCGTACTGCCCGCCGTCGCCGTTGACGTCCGTGGAGAATCCCCGCCACGCATACCCGTAGCGCCAGTCGTCGATGGACACCGCGGTGAGCTCAGGCGTCACCGGCTTCGGGGAAGGTGTCGCCTCGGGCGTGGGTGCAGCGCTGGTCGGCGTCGGGCTGGAGCTGGGGGTGGGTAGCTCCTGCATGGCCGTGGCCGAAGGCTTCGCGTCGGCCTTCTTCCCGGATGGGACGGCGCACGCGGTGGCGGTGACGAGTATGGCGACGGCCGCGAGAAGGCGGTGACGCACGATGGCCCCCCTGGGTGTGAGCTTGGCGTGGAGAAAGAGTAGCGATCCCGAGCAGGGGCGGGGCCGTCAACCGGGCATCCCGACCTGCCCGAAGGGCCGCGGAGGATCGGCGGCCTCCCCTCTTCCCGCCCCGGCCCGGCACGCTGCTCGCCCTCCCCACCGAGTGCCGCATCCCGGGCATCACCGGGTTCGAAGTCGACGCGAAGCCCGGGGATCGCCTCCGGCACGCGCACGCCAGCGTCGACAACTACGCCTCGGCCCTGGCCGTGGGTACGTCACGGGCGGAAGTCGAGCGGGTCGTAGCCACACTGAAGAGCCGGGTCGAGTCCGAGGCCGTGATCGAGCCCGACGCGGCGGCAGAGACCCCTCGCCCAACTCACCGTCGGCCGCACCGCTGAGATACCCGCACTTCACCAGATCCGGCCGACCGGGCCCCTATCCACGGCAGTCATCGACGGATCACCCGTGGTGGCCTGCTGCGGGGGGCGGGGGCGGTGCGGCGTCGCTGCTGAGGGGATGTTCCGCTGAAGAGGGGCTTCCGGGTAACTTCCGTGAATTCCATGGGAGTTGTCGGAGCGGGTATCCCGGCTGTGCTGGGCTGGACGCATGGGACATGACGCGAGCGCCCGGGAGGGCGCATGTCAGTGAGACGGGTTCTGCGCCGTTGGACAGCTGTCGTCGGAGCGACGGCGGCTCTTGCGGCGGCGTCCTTACTGGGTGCCGGCGGACCGGCGCACGCGGAGACGTCGCGTACAGGAGTGCGCGGCGAGCTGCTCGTGCAGTTCAACTCAGGGCTGCACTACTACCACCGCAACGGGGCACCCGGCCCCGGTGTGAACGGCTTCCAGGTCCTGGACAAGTGCGGGGACGGGCTTCGCCCCGGTGTCGCGTGGATCTCGGAGGGCGATCTCCTCTGGCGTACGAAGGACCTGCCGGAGGCCCCGTGTACGTTCTTCGGCTTCGGCTACCAGTCCTTCAGCACCGGCGAGGCACCCAAGGTGCCCACGCCCATGCGGTGGTACGCGTACCTGAAGGATGCGAGCGGCAAGGTCGTGAGCCGGACCGAGCGGGACACGGACGACTGGATGGGTTCGTACTCCTACCAGGCGAATCCCGAGCACTTCCATCACACCAGCGTGTACCGGGAGCCGAAGGCGGACGACGACCTGTCCGACCAGACGTTCACGGCGAGCCTGGTCCCGACGGCCGACACGCGTTCCGCCGGCACCGCGGAGACGGAGACGTACTGGAAGGAGCTGCAGGAGCGTACGCCGCTGCCCGCCGACATCTCCGAAGGCCAACGCGAGTCGCTCTACAAGCAGTTGTGGTGCCATGCGGCGTTCGCCGGCACCGGAAAGGGCGGGCCGACCTGGGATCTGGAGGCGTGGCGGGACAACATCTCCTGGGGTCAGGTGGTCGGCGGCATCGCCGACCACCACTGCAACTGGGGCGACAGCGACGGCGGCTACTACTACCGTCCGCCGGCGGACGGAGGCGAGGACGAGCCGGAGGACCTGGCTCCGGTCGTGAACGCCGGTCCCGACGTCACCGTCGACGAGGGCTCCGCCGTCACCCTCGACGGCGAGATCTGGGACGACCGCGGCAAGGCTGCCGCGAAGTGGACCTACCGTCCCGTCAGCGGCGTCGACAAGGGCGCCACCTGCACCCTTGCGAACCCGAACAGCGTGCGGACCACGCTGCGCTGCACCGACGACGGCACGTACCGGGTCACCCTCACCGCCGACGACAAGGTCAACCGACCCGCCGCCGACAGTGCCACCGTCACGGTGCGCAACGTGGCGCCGCGCCTCTCTCTGGCCGGTCCGAAGGACTGGGAGGTGCACCGCGTCGGCGACACCGTACGGCTGACTGCCCCGTTCACCGATCCCGGCAGCAACGACACCCACAGCTGCCGGGTCACCTGGGACGACGGCACGGTGGACCGCTTCCCGGCCACGGACGGCGGCTGTTCGGCTCGGCACGCCTTCGACAAGGCCGGAATGGACACGATCGAGGTCACGGTCACCGACGACGACAACGGCACCGACCGTGGGCAGTCCATGGTCGTCGTGTACGACCCGCGCGCCGGGGCGCTGATCGCCTCCGGCCGGCTTGGGGACGGAGCCAAGGTGACGGCCGCCGCGAAGTACCCGACCGCGGGCTCGACCAAGCCGGTCGGCGCGGTCGTCCTCGACGTGCCGACCGGTCAGGGGCGGACCAAGCTGGTGTCCACCCGCCTGGACTGGCTGGTGATCACCCCGGACGGGAAGGCCGCGGTGAAGGGTCGCTCCGCTGATCACGGCTTCCTTGGCTACGTCTGGAACGGGAAGGTCCGCGGCGTGGTGTGGCCGCTCTCGGCCGGCGATGTCCCGCCCGAGAAGACGTCGTACGACAGTACGCCCGGCGCGAGCTGGGACGTGGACGACGCCGCCCCGAAGCCCCTCACCCTCGGAACCACGGTGATCGACCCGGGCTGGGTGCCAGGACTGCCGAATCTGCCGCTCGTCCCCGGCCTCCTCACCGACCTGCTCCCTGGGCTCGGCCTCGACCTGACCTGAAGCACCGGGGCCGCTCGCCCCTGCGAGCGGCCCCGATCCGGGCGTGCCGGGGCTTCGCCGGCGGTCTGGTCGACTGGACGACCACCGTCGCCCTCAGGCGGTCTGCTGCCGATCCGGACCGGCCAGCGTTTGGATCGGCAGAGGCGGACAGACCTCCTCTTCCCGCGTGAGGTTCAGCAGCTCCAGCGGCGGCTCGGCTCCGTCCCGGACGGCCATGACGTAGGTCCTCGCCTCCTGCAGGGGGTTTCCGGCCACGCCGGTATGGCGCACCGAGATCTCCCGCGCGGTGGACGACGCCCTTCCGTCGCTCGGCTCACAGAGCCTGTGGGAAGTCGAAGAGTCTGTTCGGGTCGTAGCGCCTCTTCAGTTCGGCCAGGCGGTGAGCGGCCGAGCCGTAGTACGCGGAGCGCCAGTTGCTGAGGCTTGCGTCCGTGTAGTTCTGGTACGCCGCGCCCGAGGCGTACCGGCGCATCGCGGTGTGCGTGCCGTTCAGCCAGGTCGTCGCCGGGGCTCCGGTATGTCCGGCGGGCCAGGAGGCGGTGTACTGCGCCAGGAAGCGCGAGTTCCGGTGTACGAAGGCCGTTGCCTGCGGAGAGACACGGTTGACGGCCCCGCCCAGGGCGGTGAGCGCGACGGACACGGCGCCGCCGCTGTTGCTGCGCCCGTAGCGTTCGACCTGGTCGAGCAGGGCTCGGATGCCGGCGGTGGTCAGCGAGCGGTCGTAGAAGTCCGAGCGCGCCGCGTACGTCTCTCGCTGGAGTTCACCGGCGGGCTGCCGACCGGGGGTTCTGCCGGGCAGATGACACTGGTTGGTGGACTTCGTCACACAGCCCGCGTACATCCGCATGGTGTCGAGGTAGCCGCGACGCCGCATGGTGATGCGGGAGGCGGAGCCTGGGCCGCCGGGTCGGTCCGCGAGCCGGTCGACGGCGTTCTGCAGCGCGCCGTACGTGCCCAGTGAGAAGCAGCTGATGGACACGGTGGGAGTCCGGCCTGCGACGGCGGACAGATGCAGCGCCGACCAGATCTCGTCCGGCTGGGTCGGTCCCCACTCCTGCCAGGAGCGGAGTGCGGCGGCGGCCTTGGACCAGGGCCAGGTCATGTGCGCGGTGACGCCGTCGGCGGCTCGGTGGGTGCGGAAGCGGAGTTCGGTGACGACGCCGAAGTTTCCGTTCCCCGCGCCGCGCAGTGCCCAGAACAGGTCCGTCTCCCGGTCCTTGGAGACGTCGAGGGTCCTGCCGTCGGCGGTGACGATGCGGGCGCCGGTGAGGTTGTCGGAGGTGAGCCCGTAGGCGCGCGAGACCACACCGTGGCCGCCCCCGAGCGTCAGGCCGGAGATGCCGACCGTGGGGCATGAGCCGCCGGGGACGGTGACGCCTCGTGCGCCGAGCTGGGTGTAGACGTCGATGAGCTTGGCGCCGGCCCCGATGACGGCACTGCCGGAGCCGGTGCTGATGGACTTCAGCGCAGAGACGTCGACGACCAGACGTCCGTTGCCACTGGACCAACCGGCGTAGGAGTGACCGCCGTTGCGGATGGCGACGGGGGTGCCGTGGCGTCGTGCGAAGGCCAGACACTCGGCGATGTCCGCGGTGTTGGCCACGTACGCGACGGCGGCGGGGCGCAGACCGTCGAAGCGGGTGTTGTACAGCTGGCGGGCGGTGGCGTAGTCGGCATCGCCCGGACGTATCAGACCGCCCTGGAGGCCCCTGCCCAGCGCGGACCAGTCGGCGACGCTGGGCGCGGCCGCGCGCGTGCCGGTTGCCGCGGATGCGGGGCCGAGGGGTCGCTGCCCGCCGGCGGCGGGGGCAGAAGCGCCCCAGCTCATCGTCCAGGCGGCGGTCGCCGCGAAGCCGGTGCCCGCCGCGAGCAGTGTGCGCCGGTTCATGACGGCCTCCGTTCACGATGCTCTGCTGTCGCTTAAGCAGAGGGCGAATGAGTGGTGATGGTTCCGCGTGGTGGGCATTTGCCCTTCGGGCGTCCATCCGCGCTCCCCCGGTCTGTTCGGACGCCGGATCGTGCCGGACGCGCCCGGGCTGCCCCGCGTGTTGGCGCTCGCGGTGTGTGCCCTCTTCTGTTCCGGGGTGCCGTGATGTCCGTGGCGCTCTCTAGAGTTCACGACCATGCGCTTAATCAAGAGTTCACTCGGCCGGCTGACCCTCGCGGGGCTGGCTTCCGTTCTCCTGGCCGTCAGCCTGGTGTGGTCGCAGGCCGGACCGGCGGAGGCCGCGTACACCGACTGTCCGGCGAAGACGTTCTGCCTCTACACGCAGGCCGGCGGCGAGGGCGAGATGGTCTCGCTCGCGCCGCAGGACGGGCCCGTGCTCGACTACGGCACGGTCGAGAGCCTCAAGGGCCGGACCTTCCTGTCGTTCCGTAACAACACCGCCTCCTGGACGTGCCTCTACGACGACCCCGCGTACGGCGGGACCGACATCCAGGCCGTGCTGCCCGGGCACACCGGAGGCGACCTGGCCAAGGGCGCCGACGGGCTGCCGAAGGTGACGGTCGCCTCGCACAAGTTCGCCCCGTCGAAGTCGCTCTGCCGCACGGGCTTCGACCGCTGCGATGCCGGCCGGGTGTGCATCTTCCAGGGCCCCAGCGGGCGCGGCGTCGGGGGCGTGACGAGCCAGACCGAAGTCCTTCCCGACGGGGTCCTGGGCAACAGGGACTACGGCGTGACCTGGGACGACAAGCTGGTGTCCGTCGCGAACCGCTCGCACAAGGCCGTCTGCTTCTACCGGGATCCCGGATACTCCGGAACCTGGCAGGCAGGCGGCGTCGCGTACCGGGCGTTCGTCGTCCTGCCCGGCGAGGAGACGACCCTGCCCACCGACTACCAGTCGTCCGTCAGCTCCCACAAGCTCGCCGACGCGGAAGGAAAGTGCTGACCGTGAACCCCGCCACGAACTCCACCGGCCGCTCACGCATGCGCCGCGTCGCGGCCGTGCCCGTCGCCCTGGCGACCCTGGCCCTGACCCAGAGCGCGGCGGTCGCCGACCCCGCCACCAACGACGTGCAGTCGGCCCTGGACACCCTGACGTCCCATCACCTCACGGTCGCGGACGGCATCACGCGGACCACGTACTCCAGCGACTCCTCCGAGATCGTCGTCCGTGTGGCCGTCATCGACCCGGACCTGGGGGCGATATCCCTGGGCAGCACGGTGGGCGCCGGGGCGGGCGTGAAGGAGCCCACCACCGCGATGCTGGCCACCGTCGGCACCAGCGCGAAGGACGCGCCGTACGTCGGTGTGAACGGCGGCTACTCCGTCCCCGCCAAGGACGAGGACGACGCGACCGGCAAGGGCATCTTGGAGGAGCGGTCGGTTCCGATGGTGACCTCGGTCCAGGAGGACGTCGTGCAGGGCGCCGCCTGCCTGAAGGGGCAGAACTCCGTGGTCCTCCAGCACGGTCGGCCGCACTTCACCAAGATCACGACGACGTTGGGCATCACCTCCGACCGGAGCACCGCCGACACCGCCGACGACGCCACGCGCGTGGTCGACGCCGTCAACCGGTACCCGGGCTGGATCGTGTTCTGCCCGCAGGAGGCCGGTGACAGGTCCCTCCCGTACACGACCGACGCGAACGGCGACGTCCAACGGCTCGACCAGTACGGCCATGTCATCAAGAGCGGCCCCTACTACCAGGACTACAGCGAGATCGTCGTCTTCACCTCTGCCTACGGGCAGAAGACGCCGGAGCCGCGGCACACTCCCTTCGTGGCGGCGGACGACGCCGACGGTGTCGAGGTCGCCGTCGACGCGTCGGGCCGTGTCACGGCGGTGAAGTCCCCGCGCGGCGGAATGGACGTCCCTCCGGGGGGCATGGTGCTCCAGGGCATCGGTGACGACGCCCAGGCCGGGGGCGGCGCACAGTGGCTCAGGGACCACGCCATGGTGGGCGCGAAGCTCACGTACACGCAGCGCGCCACGGACCTGGGGGTCGTGGAGGACCCGGCCGACGACGTCGACCTGCCGCTCGACCCCGCGTACCCGTCGATCGACGTCGTCAACGGCACCCACGATCTGATGCGGCACGGCAGGGTCGTGGCCGAGCCGACCGACAATGTCGCGAACGACCCGCGCACCGCCATCGGCGCGGACGGCTACGGACGCACCCTGCTGGTCACCGTCACCGCCCGGGACGAGGGCCTGCGCCGCGGTGTTCCGATCTACGACCTCGCGAAGATCATGGAGGACCTCGGCGCCGTCGACGCGCTCAACCTGGACGGCGGCGGATCCACGACGTTCGTCGTCGACGGGCAGGTGAAGAACGTCCTCTCGGACACGGGCGGCATCGAACGGCCCGTCTACGACGCCGTGTACGCGGGACGCGGCGGCCACGGCCTGCCGGTCGGCGGCAACTGACGCCTGCCGCCTGCCGCCTGGCGGTTGCTCCGGGCCCACCGCCCGGAGCGACCACGCGGTCTTCGCCGGCTGTCGCCGTCGGCCGGGGCGCCGACCTTGTCACCAAGTCCCGCGCAGTCCGGTCAGCGAGGAGACGGGCCCGCTCGTCGAGGCCGGCGCGGAGGCCGCGCGGCCGGCGCAGTGGCCCCGCGGCCCGCCGGCCCGTTCGGATTCGGCGGGCTGCCGCGGGGCCCGGCGTCACGCCGCCGCCAGGGCCAGGGTCGGTGATTGGCGGGCGGCGCGGACCGCCGGGTAGAGGCCAGCCACCGAGCCGATCGCGAGGGTCGCGACGAAGCCCGCCCCGGCCGCCCAGGGCGGGACCACCCAGGGCAGTCCCCCGGTGGACGCGTACACGGCCGTCGCCGCCGCCCCCAGGGCCACGCCCGCGATGCCGCCGAGGCCCGACAGCATCAGGGACTCCGTCACGAACTGGATCCTGATCTGGCCTCGCGTCGCGCCGAGCGAGCGGCGCAGACCGATCTCGTGGCGCCGTTCCAGTACCGAGATGATCATGGTGTTGGCCACCCCGACACCGCCCACCAGCAGGGCGATCCCACCGAGGCCTAGCAGGAGCGTGGAGAAGGCACCCTCTGTCGCCGCCTTCGCCTTCAGCACCTCGGACGGGTCGCTCACCGCCACGTTCTGCGGGTTCTGCGGGTCGATCGTCGGAGCCAGGAGCCGCTGGACCTCGCGGACGGTGGCGTCCGTGGAGCGCTCGTACACCGCGGTCGGATGTCCGTCGAAGCCGAGGACCCGCTGGGCGCTCTCCCAGCCGACCAGCGCCGAGCGCTCGATCTCGGGTGCGAGCGGCAGGGGGTCGAGGATGCCCACGACCGTGAAATACCGGTCGTCGATCCAGACCTGCCTGCCCGGCCGATCGATGCCCAGCCGCTCCGCGGCGACGTGCCCGAGCACCACGGAGGGGTAACGGCCGTTGGCCGCGTTCAGCCAGGTCCCGGACGCCGTCGTGCCGCGCAGCACGTCGAGCAGTCCCTCCGTCGCCGCCTTCACCGCGATGCCGCCGGTCTCCTCCTCCGGGATCTTCTCCGAGCGGCGCACCGAGTGCTTGAGGTCTCCGCTCGCGCCGACGTTCTCCACGCCCTCGATGCGGCCGACCATGCCGACGGCGTCCTTCGGCAGCTTCACCTCCTGTCCGCTGAACATCCCCTCTCCGGGTGTGGCCACCAGCATGTTCGTGCCGAGTGCGTCGAGCCGCTGGAGCAACTGCGCCTGGCTGGAGGCCGAGATGCCCACCACGGCGATCATCGTCGCGATGCCGATGGCGATCCCGAGCGCCGACAGCACCACCCGTACGGGCCGGCTCCGCAGCCCGGCCGAGCCGACGTGCAGGACGTCGCGCGGGCTGAGCCGGCGCGCTGTGAGCGGGACCGTTGGCCGTTCGGTCGCCGGGGATGTCGTCCGCTTGCGCCTGCCGGGCATCAGACCACGACCTTTCCCCGGGCCGAGTCCGCGACGACCTTGCCGTCGCGGATCCGGACCGTCCTCGGCAGGCGCTGCGCGATCTCCGTGTCGTGGGTGATCACCGCGATCGTTGCGCCCTCCTGGTTCAGGGCGTGCAGCAGTTCCATGACCGCCTCGCCCGAGGCCGTGTCCAGAGCGCCCGTCGGTTCGTCGGCGAGCAGCAGGTCGGGCTGCCCGACGACGGCGCGGGCGATGGCGACGCGCTGTTTCTGACCGCCGGACAGCTCGTGCGGCCGGTGCCTCGCACGGTCGGCGAGACCGACGCGGGCCAGCGCCTCGGCGGCCAGCTTGCGGCGGCGGGCCCGGGGCAGGCCGGAGTAGAGCAGCCCCTCGGCGACGTTGTCCACGGCGGTGACGCCCGGGGCCAGATGAAAGGCCTGGAAGACGAAGCCGATGTGGCGGGCACGCAGGGCGGAGAGCCGACGGTCCGTGAGGGATGCGACCTGGTGACCCGCGATCGCCACGGTGCCCGCGGTCGGCCGGTCGAGTGTGCCGACGATGTGGAGCAGCGTCGACTTGCCCGAGCCTGAGGGGCCGACGATGCCGACGAGTTCTCCCCCGCCGATGGTGAGGTCGACGCCGTCGAGCGCGCGGACGCCTCCGGCGTACTCCTTGACGACACCGCTGAGCTCGACGACCGGGACCCGAGTGGGGGCGGGGCCGCCGTGGACCGGGCCGACGATCGCGGGTGGGGTCGGGGGCGGGGCTGAGTTGGGGTCCGGTGTCCAGGTGCGGCCCGGCGTCGGGCCTGGGGCTTCTACGGGGCGCGCGGTGTCGTTCATCAGGCCGGCACCCCCACCTTCATGCCTTCGCGCAGTCCCTCGCCGCTGATCTCGACCCTGCCCTGTGCGAACATGCCGAGCTCGACCCTGACGTCCCTCGCCGCGCCGTTCTCGACGACCTGGACGCCGAACCCGCCGTCGGGAAGGGCGAGCAGGGCGTTGACGGGTACGGAGAGGACGTCCCGGCGGGTGTCGCCGGTGAGCTCGACCGTGACCGGGGACTGGTCGACTCCCGTGGCCTTGGCCGGGTCGTCGAAGGAGACCGTGATGTCGATCTTCGGGGTCTTGTCCTGCGGGTCGTCCCCCGCCGTCGCGGTCTTGCCGACGGCGGACACCCTCCCGGGCAGGCGGGTTCCGTCCGGCAGGGTGACCTGGACCCGGGTCCCGGTCTTCGCCGTTCCGGCCTCCGAGGCGGGGACCTTGAAGCTGACGACCCGTTCGGAGCCGGTGACCGTGAGCACCGGGGCGCCGGGGGTGACGCGGTCGCCGGGGGCGATCCGGTCGCCGCCGCCCGAGCCCGTACCGGAGCCTGCTTCCTTGACCCGTACCGCGCTGCCCGCGAAGGCCATCCGGTCCGGGCCGAGGGTGCCGCTCTGCTTGAGGTCATGGGACTTCTGCCAGCGCTTGACCGCCGCCGCGGTCTTGGCGGTGAACTCCTCGTCGACGTCGAAGCCGGTGTACCCGAGGGCGGCGAGGTTCTCCTCCAGCTGTCGTACGTCCTTGCCCTTGTCGCCGGTCTTCAGGGTCCGGTACATGGGCTCGTCCCCGTACATCAGCCGTACGGCCTCGCCGTCGACCTCGTACAGCCGCTCGTCCCGCTTCACGACGGAGCCGGGTGGGGCGAGCCAGGTGAGGGTGCCGCCCGGGCCGCCCGCGTTGATCTTGCGTTCCCCGAGGTGACCGAGCATGCCGTCCTGCTGGGAGCTGTCGGCGAGGTCGCCCCGGGTGACGGGCGCCGTGGCGGGCGGCAGGCCCTTGGGGTCGGTGCGGTCGGGCGAGGGCTTCTCCGGGGAGGCCAGAGCGGTGACGGCGACGCCGCCGCCCGCGATGGCGACGACCGTGAGGAGGGCCAGTCCGAGTCGGCGCCGTCCCAGCGGCCGCCGCTCGCCCGCGTGGGGGTCGGTGGCTCCGCCGCTCATCGGGCCGCGCCTTCGCACGCCTTGGCGGCCTTGTCGAACTTCTCCTTCTGCGCGCCCTGCGGTATCGGCATGGCCTGCTGCGCTCCGCCGTCGAACTTCGGGTCGGGCATGTTGAAGCCGTTCTCGCGCATGCACTTCGCGTAGGCGAGTGCCTTGTCCTTGTCGGCCTGCGTCGGCTCCTTGCCGAAGCCGGAGCCGCCCGCCTTGCTCGCGCACGCCTTGAACGCCTTCTCCATCTTCTCCTTCGACATGTTGTCGCCGCCGATGGTGAGGCCGACGCCGCTCTCGCCCGGCTTGGGCTCGGGCACGTCGAGTCCCTGTTCGCGCAGGCACTTGCGGTGTTCGAAGGCCTGGTCGGCCTTCTTGCCCTCCTCGTTCACGCTCCCGTCATCCTTTCCGGCCGGAGCCGTACCCGAGCAGGCGGTGGCGAACAGGGCGAGTGCGGCGGCCAGCGAGGGGGCGGCGGCCGTGCGGATGATCCGTCGAATCGTCATGCCGCCGAGGCTGCCGCGGAGGGATGTTTCGCTTCTCTCAACGGTTCCGTTTACATCGGCGAAAGGTCCCCTTCGGATAGACAGGGGTCATGCGCGTACTGGTGGTGGAGGACGAGGCGTTCCTCGCGGAGATGATCGCCGAGGGGCTGCGCCGGGCCGCGCTCGCCGTGGATGTCGCGGCCGACGGCCTGGAGGCCCTGCGGAAACTGCAGCTCGGAGAGTACGACGTGCTCGTCCTGGACCGTGACCTGCCCGGGATCCACGGCGACGACGTGTGCCGCCGGGTGGTCGAGCAGCGGCTCATGACCCGGGTCCTCATGCTGACGGCGGCCGGGACCGTACGCGAGCGGGTCGAGGGCCTCGGTCTGGGCGCCGACGACTACCTGACCAAGCCCTTCGCGTACGACGAACTCCTCGCCCGGGTACTGGCCCTGGGCCGGCGCGCCAGGCCCGCGCTGCCGCCCGTCCTCGAACAGCGCGGGATCGTCCTGGACACGGCACGTCGGCAGGCCAGCCGCGACGGCCGGCACCTGCACCTGTCGCCCAAGGAGTTCGGCGTACTGGAGGCGCTGCTGCGCGCCGAGGGAGCCGTGGTCAGCGGCGAGGACCTGATCGAGCAGGTCTGGGAGGAGCACACCAGCTACCGCACGAACGCGGTCCGCGTGACGCTCAGCAAACTGCGGGCCAAGCTCGGCGAACCGCCGGTGGTGGAGACGGTCCCGGGCGCGGGCTACCGGATCGCGTCGTGAACGGCGTACGGAAGCTCCGCGCGTCGCTGCGCCCGGGCCCTCACGGGCCGCGGACGACCGGCCTCGGCGCACCGCCGGGCCGCATGCTGCTGTTCCGCAGCGAACGGGCCCGGCTCACGGCCCTCTACACCGGACTGCTCGTGCTGGCCGGGGCGCTTCTCACCGGAGTCGTGTACGTGCTCGTGGAGGAGGGCCTGTACTCGTCGATCAGCATGGCCGTCACCACGGCCGTGCCGGCGCAGCGGCTGGAACGCCTGCCGTCCTCCTTCCCCTCCGGAATGCCCAGCGCGGCGCCCGCGAGCCCCGCACCGAGCACGGGCACCGTCGTCCCGGGCGAGGCACTGGCGATCACGCGGACGCTGAGTGACGCGGCCGAGTCCGCGGCCCTCGACCGTCTCCTCACCGTGTCGGTGACCGTCTTCGTCTGCTACGCGGTTCTGTCGCTCGCGCTCGCGTGGTGGACGGCGGGCCGGGTGCTCCGGCCGATCGCCGTCATCACCGAGACCGCCCGCCGCCTCTCCGGTGAGAACCTGCACGAGAGGATCGCCCTCGACGCCCCGCCCGGCGAGCTCAAGCGGCTGGCCGACACCTTCGACGGCATGCTCGGCCGCATGGAGCGGCTCGTCTCCGCCCAACAGCGGTTCGCCGCGAACGCCGCGCACGAGCTGCGCACGCCGTTGGCCGTGCAGCGGGCGGCCGCCGAGATCGGACTCGGCGGAGATCCTTCCCCCGAGCGGGTGGCGCGCATGCGGTCGAAGCTGATCGAGGTCGCGGACACCAGCGAGCAGATCATCGAGGGGCTCCTGCTCCTCGCGGCCTCCGAACAGGGGCTCAAGGAACGTCGCCGGGTCCCCGTGGACGAGCTCGCCCGGCAGGTGGTGGCGGCGCTCGACGACGAAGCGGCGGAACGTGGGGTGCGCGTCACCGTACGGACCGCGCCGCTGACCGTCGACGGGGATCCCGTACTCCTGGAGCGCCTCCTGCACAATCTGGTCGCGAACGCGGTGCGGCACAACGTCCCCGACGGTCGGGTCGACGTGCGCACCGGGCCGGACATCGGCATCGAGGTGACCAACACCGGGCCGGTCGTGCCGTCCGCCACCGTTCCTCTGCTCTTCGAGCCCTTCCGCCGGCTCAACGAACGCACCCACGCGCCCGGGGAGGGCGCGGGCCTCGGCCTGTCGATCGTCGACGCGGTCGCCCGGGCGCACGGGGCCGAGGCGACGGCATCGGCCAACCCGGAGGGAGGCGGCCTGACGGTTCGTGTGGTGTTCCGGGCGGCGGCACCGTGACGGGTGCCGGAGACGGGGGCGCAGGAGGGCGCCGGGCTGTCGCGTTGGCTTAGTCCCGTGTCGTCGTGTCGTGTGGTGTCTCAGTCCCGGGGTTCGGCCGTCCACGTGACGCGGGGCGGCACGACTCGGGCGCACAGGGGTTCGCCGCAGGCGTCGGTGAGGCCCAGACGTCCGACGAGAAGCCCGCCGCTGACGGCGGACTTCAGTGCGTGGGCGGGGACGGCGTCGAGCATCAGCTTCGCCCGTCGGAACATGGTGAAGGAACCCTCCTCGTCCACCGCGCCCCACGACAGATAGATGAATCGGTTGCCGGGACGTCCCTGGATGTAGGGGCCTTTCACGTCCGTCCCGCCGTCCGGCGAGGCGTCGGCGGTGCACTCCAGCGTCCAGGTCGCGCGCGCCGCGCCTCCGGGCTGCGGGTCCAGGAGTTCGGCCGGGCGGTCCCGGCGTTGGACCGCCACATGGACGTTCCGGTAGGCCGTGGCGGAGGAATCACCGGACGGACAGGTGAGGCCGGGCAGCTCGACGGCGTCGATACGGATGCGCATTCCACAAGGATCCCGGAACTCCCCGCGATCTCATGGTCTTCCGGCCGGCCGGCCGGGCAGCAGTGCCTCGGCGGCGACCGCCGCGACCGCCTCGGCGACGGCGGACAGGGCGGGCGAGTCCAGCTTCCACTGCTGCCAGTACAGCGGGACGTCCATGGGTCGGCCCGGGGCGAGCTCCACCAGTATCCCGGCCTGCAAGAGGGGCGCGGCCTGTGGTTCGGGCACCAGGCCCCAGCCGAGGCCCGCGGCCACCGCGTCCCGGAACCCGTCCGAGGCCGGCACCATGTGCCGGATCTGCCCGGCCCCGGACCGGCCGCGGGTCAGCGCCCGTACGAAGGTGTCCTGGAGTTCGTCCCGTCGGTCGAACACCACGGTGGGCGCCTCGCACAGGTCGTGGGCCAGGGCTCCGGTCAGGTGCCGGGCCGCGAATTCCGGAGTCGCCACGGCCAGGTAGCGGGCCAGTCCCAGCAGACGTACCGAGCACCCGGCCACCGGGTCGGGCGAGGAGGTGACGGCCGCCATCACCTGTCCCTCGCGCAGCAGGGCGGTGGTGTGGGACTCGTCCTCCCGGTAGAGCTCGAAGCAGACGGGTGGGTCCTGCGGCACACGGGTGAGGGCGGGCAGGAACCAGGTCGCGAGGGAGTCGGCGTTGACCGCGACCGGAACCCGCGCGGGGCCCTGCTCTGCCGCCAGCCCCAGTTCTGAGCGGGCGTCCCGCTCCAGCCGCGCCAGCTGGCGGGCGAACCTGACCACGACTTCGCCTGACTCGGTGGCCCGTACGGGCTTGGTGCGCAGCAGCAGGACCCGCCCGGTGCGCTGTTCCAGGGCCTTGACGCGTTGGCTGACGGCGGAGGGGGTCACGTGCAGGGCGGCGGCCGCGGCGTCGAAGGTGCCTTCGTCGACGACGGCGAGCAGGGTTCTGACCTGATCCAGGGGAAGCTCATCCATAAGTAGCACTAAGGGTACGTAAGAATCCTTAGCTGTACTCATTCCTCGCCGATTCGTACGGTCGACGCATGAACAGCACCATCGCCGCCGTACTCGCCGGTTTCGGTACGGGCCTCTCGCTCATCGTGGCCATCGGGGCCCAGAACGCCTTCGTCCTGCGCCAGGGCGTCCGTCGCCACGCCGTCCTCGCCGTCGTAGCCATCTGTGCCGTCTCCGACGCGGTGCTGATCGCGCTCGGAGTCGCCGGGGTGGGCGCGGTGGTCACGGCCTGGCCGGCGATGCTGACCGCGGTCGGTCTGGCGGGCGGGGCGTTCCTGCTCTGCTACGGGTTCCTGGCCGCCCGGAGGGTGCTGCGCCCGGATCCGGCGGCCTCGCTCTCCGCCGGTGGCCCTGCCGCGGGTTCCGCCCGGCGGGCGGTTCTGACGTGCTTGGCCATGACGTGGCTGAACCCTCACGTGTACCTGGACACCGTTCTCCTGGTGGGCTCGCTCGCCTCCGACCGGGGCGACCTGCGCTGGGCCTTCGGTATCGGCGCGGCCCTGGCCAGCCTGGGCTGGTTCTTCGCCCTGGGCTTCGGCGCCCGCATCCTGTCGGGCGTCCTCTCCCGCCCGAAGGCCTGGCGAGTGCTGGACGGCCTGGTCGCGGTGACCATGCTGGCGATGGGGGCGATGCTGGTCGCGGGGGCGTAGCCCTCAGCCGCAGGACCGGCCGACGACTGACGGCCGGTCCTGCGGACGGCACGACGGGGCCGGCGGATCCTGGCATGAAGGGCGGGCGGACCCTGGTACGGGCACTACCGGCGTGGTGCCGGGACGAGGCGTAGGAGGGTGTGGAGGACGGTGTCGATCGTGTCCTGTGCGGGCTCGTCGCTCACATGGGTCAGCAGGCGGGCCAGGACTCTCAGCAGGTGCGGTGAGGCCATCACCCGGGGGTGCAGGAGGGGGCGGTAGCCGAAGCGGGAGAAGAGCAGGTCGCCCGCGAGGTTTCCCAGCCGGTAGTAGCGCGCCCACCGGCGCTGGATCTCGGCCGGGTACTGGTGCAGCGCGTGTTCCCGGCGTGGTCCGGCCGGTCTGGCCATTGCCAGGGCGATGATCTCCGCCGCCACCTCGGCGGTCTCCATCGCCTGGGCGATGCCCTCGCCGCTCCACGGGCTGACCATGCCCGCGCTGTCGCCCACGAGAAGCAGGCCTCGGTGGTACTGCGGGCGCCGGTTCAGTCCCATCGGCAGCGGCGCGCTGCGCAGCGGGGAATCGGCGCTCCCTTCGTGCAGGTCCCACTCCTCGGGCAGCCGGGGCAGCCAGTGTTCCAGCGCCGCCCGCAGGTCCACGGGCCGGCGCCGGCGCTGTTGGGGCAGCGCGCCGAGACCCACGTTGACGCGACCGTCCCCCAGGGGGAACACCCATCCGTATCCGGGCAGGTCGAGTCCGGTGCGGGGACAGCGCAGGTCGGCCCAGAGCTCCAGGTAGGGGTCGTGGGTCCGGGCCGTACTGCGGTAGTACCTGCGGGCAGCCGCCGCGACGGGCCGCTTGGCGTCCCGTTCGAGCCCGAGGCCGAGAGCCGTACGCGCCGAGGCTCCGTCGGCCGCGACCACCAGGGGCGCCAGGTACCGGACCGGTTCCACGCCGGGCCCGTGGGAGGCCGACACGCCGATGACCTGCCCCGCCCGGTCGGTCAGCGGGCCCGTCACTTTGACGTGGGTGCGCAGGCGCGCTCCGGTGGCGCTCGCGTGCGTGGCGAGCAGGTCGTCGAAGTCGTGCCGGCTCCGGGTGAGTCCGAAGTCGGGGAACGCGCCCAGGCGCGGCCAGTCCAGCTCCGCGCGGTGTCCGCCGCAGACCCAGCGCATCCCCTTGTTCCGCATCCAGCCCGGCCCGTCGATGTCGATGCCCAGCCGCACCAGCTGGTGCACGGCGCGTGGTGTCAGCCCGTCACCGCACACCTTCTCCCGGGGGAAGCCGCTCTTCTCCAGGAGCAGGACGTCCACACCGGCTCGTGCCAGGTGCGCCGCGGCGGCGGAGCCCGCCGGCCCCGCCCCCACCACGATGACCTGAGCCTCCTCGTCACCTGCACCGTCTCCCCCACGGCCCTCGCCACCGCCGCCGGCCTCGTCACGTTTGGTGATCACTCCCCTACTATGCCCCTCGCCGGGCACCCGCACTCCGTACGGCACGAGTGCCCGGTCCGCCGGCGTCAGCCCGGGTTGCCGACCGGGGCCGCGGCCGCGCCCTCGCGGCGGTCGGGCGCCGTGGCCGCCCGTACCGCCTCGGCGTCGGCGCCGCTGTGCCGTTCCGCCCAGGCCTCCAGCGCGGCCCGGCAGGCGTGGTCGAGGTGGTGGACGCCGGAGAGGTCGAGGACCACCCGTCGGTCGTGCGGGAGGTCTTCCAGGCTGTCGAGTATCTGGGGCAGCCGAAGGAAGGTGACCGTTCCCTGGAGCCGTACGCGCAGCACGTCGCATCCGTCGTCGCTCTGTTCGATCTGTAGCTGCGAGGCCTCCCACGCGGCCTTCGCGACCGACAGGGCGAGGCCGATGAGGACACCCTCGAACATGCCGACCGCCACGATCGCCGCCGCCGTCGCCACGAGGACGACGGCCTCTCCCCGGTGATGTCGCCACAGGGTCAGGACGCCCTTGAAGGGGATGAGTTTCCAGCCGGCGTGCACGAGGATCCCGGCGAGAGCGGCCAGGGGGATGTACGCGAGGACGGCGGGCAGCAGGGTGACGAAGAGCAGCAGCCACACACCGTGCAGGATCCGGGACGCCTTCGTCCGTGCGCCGGCCTCGACGTTGGCCGAGCTGCGCACGATGACCGCGGTGAGCGGCAGTGCGCCGAGCAGACCGCAGAGCGTGTTGCCCGTGCCCTGGGCGATGAGTTCCTTGTCGTAGTCCGTGCGCGGTCCCGAGTGGAGCCGGTCGACCGCTGCCGCGCTGAACAGCGATTCGGCGGAGGCGATCAGGGCGAACGCGAGGACCGTGCCGAGGACGGCCGGATCGACGAGGGACGAGAGGGCTTCCGAGCCCGGCAGGCGGACGGCGTCCAACACGCCGCTGACCCTCACGGTCTCCACCGGAAGGCCGAAGACGGCGGTCGCGAGGGCGGCGAGGAGCACCGCCACAAGGGCGCCGGGAACCGCCCGGGCACGGCGCGGCATCCGGCGCCAGCCGACGATGACGAGGACGGTGCCGGCCCCGACGGCGAGCGACACGAGGGCCGTGCGGCTGTTCAGAGCCTCCGCCAGGGCGGTCGGCAGGCCGATGAGCTTGTCGAGACCGGAGTGCGGCGCGTCGGTTCCCGCCGCGGCGTAGAGCTGGCCGGCGATGATGACCAGCCCGATGCCGGCGAGCATGCCCTCGACGACGGAGAGGGAGATCGCACGGAACCAGCGTCCCCACCGGAGGAGACCCATGGCGATCTGCAGTACGCCGGCCGCCAGCACGATGACCCCGAGCGCGCCGAGGCCGAAGGCGCGGACCGCTTCGAGGACGAGGACGGTGAGGCCGGCGGCCGGACCGGACACCTGGAGGCTGCTGCCCCGCAGCACGCCGGTGACGACGCCGCCGACGATGCCGGTGATGAGGCCCAGTTCGGCGGGGACGCCCGAGGCGACGGCGACGCCGATGCAGAGCGGGAGGGCGACGAGGAAGACGACGAGCGAGGCGGCGATGTCCTGCCTCGGGAACGGGAGGGAGCGCAGCATCCTGACGTCCTTCCTCACAGCGCCTCGAAGGAGTCGGCTGCGGAGCGGTACTCGAGGACGGCACCGGTGTGCACCTCGTAGTACCACCCGCGCAGGCGGAGCCGGCCCTCGGAGAGCCGTCGTTCGACACACGGATAGGAGCGCAGGCGGAGCAGTTGGGCGAGTACGTGGCCGTGGACCGCGTCGGTGACGGCCGGGTCGTCGGCGCGCCCCGGGGCGCCGTCGGGAGCGGCGTGCGCGAGCCAGTCCCGTACGGCCGGGACCGCGCTCAGGTCGTCGCCGCGGACGAGGGAACCGACCGCGCCGCAGTGGGAGTGGCCGCAGACGACGACGTCCTCGACGGCGAGGACCTCGACGGCGTACTCGATGGTGGCGGCCTCGCCGCTGGGGTTGCCCGTGCCGTACGGGGGCACGATGCCTCCCGCGGTCCGCAGTTCGAAGAGCTGGCCGGGCCGGGCGCCGGTGATGAGGGCGGGTACGACCCGGGAGTCGGAGCAGGTGATGAAGAGGACGTCCGGGGACTGTCCCGCGGCGTGCGCGGCGAACTCCTCGGGGCGCCGGCCGAATCGGCGGGCGTGGTCGATGAGGGGCTGCATGAATTCTTCCTCCTGGCGCGCCGTGGCGGCGCGTCGGGCTGACAGGTCGGCGCAGGTGGGCACGGCCTGTCAGCAGCGGAACACCTGCAGGGCGGAGGAGTCGTGGGGGCCGAGCGGTCTCGGCCGGGTGTCCGCACCATGGGCGCGGCCGGCTGGCGGATCCGCGAGCGGGACGGCCCGGGCGACCGGCGGCGGGCCGGGAAGGCCCGCGGCCGCGGTGACGGGTCGCCGCCGGTCACGGTGAAGGACGGAGCCGCCGGGGCTGTCTGCGTCGCAGCCTCCCGCATATCCGGACTCGAACGCCGCGGTCGGCGCGGCATTCTGGGCACAGGTTCGATGAAGCTGTGTCGCGGAGCCGGCGGGGGTGAGGTGGAGGCCGGTGCAGACGAGCGCGAGGACGAGGAGGAGGGCGGCGCGCAGGGCCGCGGACACGCGGACGGACGGCATCTCGGCGTTCCTCCCTCTGGTTGAACCGTCACCAGAATTCACCAAAGCAAGCCCAAGGGCGGGTCAAGGAAGAGTAATACACACAGGTGAGCAGATTTCCGCAACACCCCTGCCGTACGAGGGTTTTCGAATGGAATCAGCCTGATATTGACGTGAACGGCAGTATGGACGCGGAATCGCCCCCTGGAATCCGTCGGGTCTGCCGCCGCGTTCACGCGTCCTCCGCGTCGGGCTCGCAGCCGGGAGGAACCGGCCGACGGCGCGGCCCGTGGTGCGCACCCAGAAACGACGTGGGCCCACCAGGAAGCCTGGTGGGCCGTTTTCCTGGTGGGCCGTTTCCTCAGTGAGCGGTTCTCCCGGTGAGGCGTGTCCGGTCAGGCGCTGTCAGCGTGAACGTATCCATCCGTCGTTCAGTCGCAGCAGTCACAGCAGCACTTGCACGGGTTGCAGCAGCCCCCGCCACCGCCACAGCCGTCGCCCGAGCCCCCGCCGGAACCGCCGGAGCCACCGGATCCATGGCCGCCGGACCCACCGCCCCAACCGCCGGAGGAGCCTCCCGAGTTCCCGCCGCCGTGCCCGCCGCCATTCCCGCCGAACCAGCCGTCACCGCCGGATCCGTCCCTGCCGGAGGAATCCCGGCTCGAGCCGCCGCCGCTGTTGCCTTCGCCGAACTGCCAGGGTTCTGCGTCACCGGAATCCCCGTCGTCGCAGCGGCAGCAGTTGTAACAGAGCCTGCAGTCGCCACACAGCCGGCGGTACTCGCGACACCGCCGGCACTCCCCCTCCGGCGGCCGGCCCGATGCGGTCGGCATCCCCTCCGGGGCCACACCCACGAGCGCGCCGACGCCGCAGGACGTGCCCGTGGTGGTCGAGGGCTCTTCCGTCGCCGTACGTCGGCCCAGCCAGGGAATCATGCGCAGGCCCCGCGCCGGACGGCTGTGCTGATGATGGCGGTGCCGGGGGTCGAAGACCCGGTCGACCGCGCGCTCCAACTCCCCGCCCAGCAGGATCCGTACCAGCCGATCGTCGACGAACTCGGCATCGGCCAGGGAAAGCCGGACTCCGTGTACGGCGTCGTCGCAGAGCCTGCGCACCTCGGCACGGTCCGCGCCGGTCACGGCGATCGGGTTCCACGCGCCCGACGCCTCGTCCGCGTCCATGTCCTCCACGGCGTCCAGCAGATGCGCCAGTCGGCCGAACAGACGCCCGGCTTCCGCGAGCGGTGCGGCGTTGTCCGGGCGGTTCGTGAGGACGGCGGTGTACGCGAAGGCGGCGGCGGTCGCCGATTCCGTGGGCTCCGTGACCGTCAGGAGCGAGCCACCCCGGCCGGTCGACCGCTCGATCTCCGGCTGGCGCTCGACCGCCCTGAGCAGCACCGCGGTGTCGAACCCGAGCCGTTCGCCGCCCGCGGCACCCGCCCGGTCCCAGCCGTGGGCGATCCGGCGTGCCGCCAGCGCCACGGGCCGGCGTCCCCACAGGCCGTCGCGGTCGGCCACGTGGTCACGTACCTTCGCGGCGGCGAGCACCAACGACACCGTCGCCGCCAGCCGCGCGCCCTCGCCCTGCGCCACGTCCGCCGACCGCATCCCGCGCAGCGGGCACGGACCGGCCGCTCGTCGCCAGTCGCCGGTTCGCTCCGACTGCGCCTCGGTCAGTACGGAGACGATCAGGCCGTCGTAGTTGGTGGCCACCCTCGCGAACTGCCCGTACTCTCCGCGCAGCGCCAGGCACAGCCCACACAAGTGCGCCATCCACTCGGTACGCAAGCCCTCGCCCAGCCGATGACGGCATGGCCTGATGATTCCGAACACCGAAGATCTCCCCCCGTGCAACAAGCACCCACACACGTCCGGTTGGGGGACGTGCGGTGGTCATCCTAGAGCGGACCCTCCGAGAGGTGTCCGCCGAGGTCGGACACGGTTCCCGGGCCCGTCGTGACGGAGGGGTGGGGGCGGGGGGGCCCACACGGCCGCCCCCCCCCCCCGACCCCCACGCCCTCCGCCGCGGCGAGGAGCACGCCCCCGG
>NZ_JBSHDU010000047.1:60792-68899 GCF_053616475.1 Streptomyces sp. NPDC055815
CGTGGGTGTGGGGGGGGTGCGTCGTTCCCCACCCCGCCCCCACCCCTCCACCAAGGACCTCCAGGCCGCTACGTGGGCGTAGGGGCGGTCTCGTTCGTCGTGGCGCCGTCGTCGTCCTGTGCCTCCGGCGCAGCGGGCTGCTCCGGAACGGGCGGAGTGCGGACCAGCAGCGCCACCAGCACCGCCAGCGCTCCGAGCACGGCGCCGACGCCGAATCCCCACCGGATGCCCATGGCCAGGGCGTCCGTGGGGGCGGCTCCGTCGGACGCTGCCGTGGCGGCGCGTCCCGACATGACGCTGATGACCAGGGCGGTGCCGGCGGCGGCCGAGACCTGCTGGAGCGAGCCCAGGATGGCGGAGCCGTGCGGGTAGAGGTGCGGCGGGAGTACGGCCAGTCCGGAGGTGAAGACGGGGGTGAACACGAACGCCATGCCGGCGCTCAGTGCCACGTGGAGGGCGAGCACCAGCCACGGCGAGGTCTGGGCGCTCGTGAGGGCGAACAGACCGAGGCAGAGCGCGGTGAGTGCGGCTCCGGGGACGACCAGCCGTGGTGCGCCGAGCCGGTCGTAGAGCTTTCCGACCTGCGGTCCGAGCAGGCCCATGGTCAGGCCGCCCGGGATGAGGAGCAGCCCGGTCTGCAGGGACGTCAGGTCGCACACCTCCTGCAGGTACATCGGCAGCAGGATGAACGCGCCCATGAGCGCCATGAACGACAGGCACATCAGGCCGAGCGCCACGGAGAAGTGCCGGAACGTCAGGGCCCGCAGGTCCAGCAGCGGTGTGGACGAGCGCTGCAGTGCCAGCTGGCGCCAGATGAACAGGCCCACCAGGACGGCACCGACCAGGGTCGTGGCCTCCGGGGGCACGACCGCCGGGGCTTCGTCCCCGGCGCCGAGGCCGCTCAGGCCGTAGACGAGGGCGCCGAAGCCCGCTGCGGCCAGAGGGACGGACAGCCAGTCGATCGGGCCCGCCTGCGGCTCGCCGATGTTGACCAGCTTGCGCCGGCCGAATATGGCCATGGCTCCGGCGATGGGCAGCACCGCCAGGAAGAGCAGGCGCCATGTTCCCAGCTGCAGCAGGACGCCGGAGGCCGCGGGGCCGAGGGCGGGTGCGACGGAGATGACGAGGGTGATGTTGCCCATGACGCGACCGCGATCGGTCGGGGGCACCAGGGTCATCAGCGTCGTCATGAGCAGCGGCATCATGACGGCCGTACCACTGGCCTGGACGACGCGGGCGACGAGGAGCACGGAAAAGGCGGGCGCGGCCGCGGCCAGCGCCGTACCGGCGAGGAACAGCGCCATGGCCAGGCCGAAGGCGGTCCTGGTCGTCACGCGCTGGAGGAACCACCCGGTCACGGGGATGACGACGGCCATGGTGAGCATGAAGGCCGTGGACAGCCACCCTGCCGCTGCCGCGGTGACCTCGAATTCGCGCATGAGGCGCGGGATCGCGTTGACCATGATCGTCTCGTTGAGGAGCACGACGAACGTGGACAGCACGAGGATCCGCAGCACGGCGCTGACACGGCCGGGCGGGAGCGTGGGGGTTGCGTGTGGTGCGAGCATGGCGCCTTCCGTCAGGTGAGTGTCCTCCGCACGAAGCAGGTCACACTGACTGACCGTGGCGCCGGGAAGAACTCATCGTTGCCCCCGATCCTGTCGGTCCGCCGCCATGCGCTCAAACCATTTTTCGGCCGCAGACGGTCAAGGCAGCACGCGGACGCGAGGGTTGAAGCGCGTCGTGAAGGTGGGGGCGGCGCCGAGCGGCCGGGGTCAAGCGGTGGGCCGAGGGACGAAGACTCGTTCCAGCAGGGTGTACAGGGTGTCCCGGTCCTGGCTGTCGAGCCCGTCCAGGCCCTCCTGCGTGGTGCGCATCTTCGCGCGGATCGCGTCGGTGACGCGCTCGCCCTCGGCCGTGAGGGTGACGTACTTGACGCGTCGGTCGGAGGCGCCGGCCTCGCGGCGCACCAGGCCGCGCTTCTCCAGCCGGTCGATGATTCCGGTCATGTTCGATGCGTCGCACGTCATGGTCTCGGCCAGGGCGCGCATCGCGGCCGGTCCCCGCCGCAGCACGGTCAGGGCCTTGCCCTGGCTCGCCGTGAGGTTCTCGCTCGCCGCCGCGACGGTGAAATCGCCGTAGTAGACGCCGAGCGACACGGAGAGCAGCTCCATGAGCTGGGCCGTGTCGACGCGGGGAGCTTCTGTCATGCGGGCCACTCTACCCGGAGATACTTGACTACCTCAATCATTGCGCTCTACCGTTCCCAGCATTGCATGAAGTTCTCAAGCATCAAGGTTGTCAAGCAGTTGCCACGAGGAGCGTCCCTGTGACCGTCACCGAGTCCCCCGCCTCCCGCGCGGCCGAGATCCTGTCCCGGCCCGTCGCGCTGAACGGCCTGACCGTCCCGAACCGCATCGCGATGGCGCCGATGACGCGCATGTTCTCGCCCGGCGGAGTCCCCGGCGAGGACGTGCGGTCGTACTACGCCCGGCGCGCCGCCGCCGGCGTGGGCCTGATCGTCACCGAGGGCACGTACGTCGGCCACGACTCGGCCGGGCAGAGCGACCGCGTGCCGCGGTTCCACGGCGAGGAGCAGCTGGCGGGCTGGGCGAAGGTCGCCGAGGACGTCCACGCGGCGGGCGGCACGATCGTGCCGCAGCTGTGGCACATCGGCATGGTGCGCAAGCAGGGCCAGGCGCCCTACGCCGACGCCCCGGCGATGGGCCCCTCCGGCATCCGCACCGACGGCACCGAGGGCACGGGCAAGGCCATGACCCAGAGCGACCTCGACGACGTGATCGGCGCCTTCGCCGAGGCCGCCGCGGCCGCCGAGCGCATCGGCTTCGACGGCGTCGAGCTGCACGGCGCCCACGGCTACCTCATCGACCAGTTCCTGTGGGAGGGCACGAACCGCCGTTCCGACGCCTACGGCGGCGACCCCGTGGCCCGGACGAAGTTCGCCGCCGAGATCGTGAGCGCGGTCCGCGAGGCCGTCTCGCCCGACTTCCCGGTGATCTTCCGCTACTCGCAGTGGAAGCAGGACGCGTACGACGCGCGGCTCGCCCACAGCCCGCAGGAGCTGGAGGCGATCCTCGCCCCGCTCGCCGCGGCCGGCGTCGACGCCTTCCACGCCTCCACCCGCCGCCACTGGATACCCGAGTTCGACGGCTCGGACCTCAACCTGGCGGGCTGGACCAAGAAGCTCACCGGCAGGCCCACCATCACCGTCGGCTCGGTCGGCCTCGACGGCGACTTCATCCACGCCTTCGCGGGCGAAGGAGCCCCGGTCCAGGGCATCGACGACCTCCTCGACCGCCTGGAGCGCGACGAGTTCGACATGGTCGCCGTCGGCCGCGCGCTGCTCCAGGACCCGGAGTGGGCGGCCAAGGTCCTGGCGGGCCGAACGGACGAACTCAAGCCGTACGACGCGGCAGCGGTCAACACCCTGAGCTGACCCAGACTCCACTTTCCGACCGACGGCCGGGCCACGGCCCGGCCCGGCCGTCGTCGGGAGCAGCTCACCAACCGGCACCACGAGCGGGCTCGGATCAGGTATCGACAGGGGCCGGGTCCGCAAGTACGCCTTGACAGTTTGAGATTGTCAAGGCGTCCTTGCTTCCTTCCAGGCCCGGCGCCCGGCTCAGGTTCCGGGGAGGATACGGCGCGTTTCGTAGGCCCACATCGCGATCTCGACCCGGTTGCGGGCGCCGAGTTTGGCCATCAGGCTGGCCAGGTGCGTCTTCACCGTGCTGAGGCTGATGTGCAGTACATCGGCGATCTCGGTGTTGGTCAGCCCGCGGGCGACGGCGAGGAGCACCTGCTCCTCGCGGGCGGTGACGGGCGAGACCGGCTGGGTCGCGGGCCGGCCGGCGGGCAGGTCGGCGAACGCCTGGAGCAGACGGACGGTGACGCTGGGCGCGATGAGCGCCTCACCGTCGGACGCCGACCGTACGGCCTGCGCCAGAAGGTCCGGTCCCGTGTCCTTGAGGAGGAATCCGCGGGCGCCGGCACGCAGCGCGCCGTAGACGTACTCGTCGAGGTCGAACGTGGTGATGACGACCACGGCCAGCGGGTCGGTGACGCCCGGTCCGGCGATCAGCCGGGTGGCCTCGAGCCCGTCGAGTGCAGGCATGCGGATGTCGAACAGGCAGACGTCGGGGCGCAGTTCGCGGGCCAGACGTACCGCTTCCTGTCCGTCGGCGGCCTCGCCGACCACCTCGATGCCGGGCTGGGCGTTCAGCATGATCCGCAGCCCGGTGCGGATGATGGTCTGGTCGTCAGCGACGAGGACGCGGATGGGCACCGCTCTCGGTCCTCCCTCGCGGTAGTTCGGCTTCGACATGCCAGCCCTGGTCGGTGCCGGGGCCGGCTTCTAGCGTGCCGCCGAGCAGCGTCGCGCGCTCGCGCAGTCCGGTAAGTCCGTATCCGGCACGGCCTCGGCCGGTGCGGTGGCCGTTGTCGCGCACGCTCACCCGTACCGTGTGCCGTTCCGCGGTGACCCTGACGACGACCTCGGTCGCGTCGACCGCATGGCGCATGGCGTTGGTCACCGACTCCTGCACGATGCGGTAGACGGCCGCGTCCACGGCCGGGGGCAGCGTGTCCAGTTCGCCGTCGAGACCCAGGTCGACCCTGAGGCGACCACCCGGGGTGCGTACCAGGCGCTCCAGATCCGCGACACCGGCAGGCGGCGCCAGCTCGGCGCCGGCCCCGCGGTCGCGCAGCGCGGCGACCATGGCTCGCATTTCCTCCAGGGTGCGCGCCCCTTCCTCCTCGACCCCCTCCAGCGCCTCGACGGCGGCGGACGGGTCGGTGCCCGCGAGCACCCGGCCCGCCTGGGCGCTGATCACCATGGCCGAAACGTGGTGGGCCACCGTGTCGTGCAGTTCCCGGGCGAGCTGCTCACGCTCGCGGGAGCGTACCTGCTCCAACTGCCGCTCGCGGGCGGTCCCCCAGAACCGCACGGCGGCCCCGATCAAGCCGGGCAGCGACAGGAAGACGAAGCCCCCGACCTGTTCGGCGGCCGGGACTTCGTCCGCGACGACCCCCAGCGCGAAGGTCGTGAGGATCACCGCGCTGCCCAGCACGATCTCCCGTCCCGATCCCCACCGGGGCAGCGCGTACACCAGCACGAGCACGACCATGCCGGTGTCCAGGCCGACGTGCTCGCCCGGTGCGGCGACCAGCGAGGCCAGCTGGAGCAGGATCACCGAGCCGAACCCCAGCGTGACCATCGCCAGTGGGTGGGTCCGGCGCCACAGGGGCAGCAGGCACAGCCATACGGAGAACACCACCGCCACCGGCCGCCACACGACGTTCTCGCGCAGGGTGGCCTCCAGCACCACAGCGCCCAGGCTCACGGCGAGCAGCGCCCAGTCCCGCCCCACCCGGGCGGGCGCGTCGGGTGGCCGGGGTTCGGTCCACAGGGTTCGCAGGTCGTCTCGCAGCACGGTTCTCAGCTTAGGGGCCGCGCCGTGCCGCGCATCGGCCGAAAGGACGGGGTACCACTCCGCCCAGGGGCCGACGGATCCGCGGCCCGCGGGCCGATGCCCCCGACCGCCGTGGCGACGAGCCTCGGTATCGGCGGCCGTACAAGGACGGCCGACGAGGTGGTTGGAGGACCCGATGCTCTCGAAAGCCCTGTTGCGCGTGGGCGCAAGCGCCGCCCGCCATCCCTGGCGGGTGATCGCGGCATGGCTGGTCGCCGCCACGCTCGCCGTCCTCGCCGCCGTCGCCGTCGGCGGGCGGACGGCGGATTCGATGACCGCTCCGGGACTGGACTCCCAGCGGGCCGCGGAACTGATCGAGCGGGCCGGCACCGGCCAGGAGGGCATGACCGCCCAAGTGGTCGTCACTCCCCTCGCCGACGGTGCGACGTTCCTCGACGACGGGGCGCGCGCCGCTCTCACACGGCTGCAGACCGAGGTGAAGCGACTGCCGCACGTGCTCGGCACGAGCGACCCGGCGGGGGCGCTCGACGCGGGCGGGGACACCGCCGTGCGCGGCGGCCTCGTCTCGGCCGACGGGCGGATCGCGGTCGTCCGGGTGCAGTACCCCGACCAGAGCCGGCTGTCGGCCGACGACCTCCACGCCCTCGTCGATCTCGGCGACCGGCTGCGCGCCGAACTGCCCCTGCGCATCGAGATGGGCGGGAGCCTCTTCTACGCCTTCTCCGACCCCGACGGCGGCGTGAGCGAGTTGATCGGCCTCCTCGCCGCGGCCACGATCCTGTTCCTGGCGTTCGGTTCGCTCGTCGCCGCCGCGCTGCCGATCGGCATGGCGGTCTTCGGACTGACCGTCGGGGTCGCCACGATGACGGTACTGGCGGGGGTGACGGACGTCCCCACCTTCGCACCGGTCCTGGGCAGCATGGTCGGGCTCGGAGTGGGCATCGACTACGCGCTGTTCGTGCTCGCCAGGCACCGGGAGTACCTCGCGCGCGGGCTCGATCCGCACGAGGCGGCCGGACGAGCGGTGGCCACGGCGGGGCGGCCGGTGGTCTTCGCCGGCGGCACCGTCGTCGTGTCGATCCTCGGCCTGGCGGTCGCGAACGTGCCGTTCATGACGGTGGGCGGGTTCGCCGTCTCGATCGTCGTCCTGATCATGGTGCTCGCGTCGGTGACGCTGCTGCCGGCCTTCCTCGGCGCGGCCGGCCCGCGTCTGGGCCGGGCCGGTCGGATCGGCCGGGTTCTTCGGGCCGGGCGGCTCGGCCGGCGGCGGGGCGCGACGCCGGACGCCGTCCCCGCCGCCGGGTGGCGGCGCTGGATCGGGCACGTCAGCCGGCACCCGGTGCCGTACGCGGTCGGCGCGGCGGGGCTGCTGCTGACGGCGACGCTGCCCCTGCTCGGCCTGCGCGTCGGCCTGCCCGACGACGGCTCACTGCCTCAGAGCCGTACCGAGCGCCGCGCGTACGACCTCGTCGCCGAAGGGTTCGGCCCGGGCACCAACGGTCCCCTCGTCATCGCCGCGGACCCCGCCGGTGTTCCGGGAGTGCTGGACCGTCTCGTCGCCAAGGTCGCGGCGGATCCGGGGATCGCGTCCGTCGCGCCGACCCACGTCGATCGGGCCACCGGCATCGCCACCCTCGTGGTGTTCCCGACCACCGGCCCTCAGGACAAGGCCACGACCGACACCATCGCCCGGCTGCGCAGCGACGTGCTGCCCACGGCGATCGGGCACGGCCCGGCCAGGGCGCACGTCGGCGGCGCCGCCGCGAGCCTGTCGGACGTGGGCCGGCGCACCAGCGAACGCCTGCCGGTGTTCGTCGCCGCCGTGCTGGCGATGTCGTTCCTGCTGCTGATGCTGGTCTTCCGTTCGGTCCTCGTACCGCTCAAGGCGGTGCTGCTGAACCTGCTGAGCATCGGCGCGGCCTACGGCATCATGGTCGCGGTCTTCCAGTGGGGCTGGGGAGGCGCACTCATCGGGCTGGAAGCGACGGTTCCGATCGTGTCGTTCATCCCGATGTTCCTCTTCGCCATCCTGTTCGGCCTGTCGATGGACTACGAGGTGTTCCTCCTCTCCCGCGTACGCGAGGAGTACCTGCGCACCGGCGACAACGGCACGGCGATCGTCGAGGGCATCTCGGGCACCGCCCGGATCATCACCTCAGCCGCCCTCATCATGGTGGCGGTCTTCCTGTCCTTCGCCGTCGCCGACGACCCCTCCGCCAAAATGTTCGGGCTCGGCCTGGCCACCGCGATCTTCATCGACGCCACGGTCGTACGCATGGTGCTGGTGCCGGCGACCATGACGCTCCTCGGCCGGTCCAACTGGTGGCTGCCGAAGTGGCTGGACCGGATGCTTCCCCACGGCCCGGTTGACACCGACGACACCGACGCGGAACCCTCGGGTGAGGCCCCGCATCCACGGCTGGTCGACCGCTGACCCAACTCCTGCCGACCCTTGGCTTCCGGCACCTCAGCGCGTCCATCAGGGGGCCTGTCGAGTCGTGAGCTCCGTGTCGAGACCGGCGTCGTGGCTGACGGGCCGGCCGCCTCTGGAGCCTTTCTCCTTCCCGGTTGGCGGCCTGGCCCTTCTGCTCCGGGATGACCGCCTTGATGCGGCGTGTGCGCAGGTTGGCGCGGTCGCCGGGGACGAGCACGCC
>NZ_JBSHDU010000048.1:0-17840 GCF_053616475.1 Streptomyces sp. NPDC055815
CTTCTGACGGAAGGCCGACGCGCTCGTTCCCGCTGGTAGAGCGGCCGGGACGCGTCTTGAAAAACGGCGGGGCCGCCCCCCGGGGATTCCTGGGGGGGCAGCCCCGCCGCCCGACGACTGGAAGAAGAAGCCGTGAAGCTCGACGTATTTCACCTGGGGCGCATGGGACGCATGGGTCACATGGGATGTATAGGCCGTATAGGCCGTATAGGCCGTATGGGTCGCATGGGTGCGGGCCTTGCGGCGGCCGCTCTGACGGTGATCGCCTCGACCGCTTGCGGGCCCGGCCGACCCGCCCCCGTCTTTCCGAAGGCCGTGGAGCATTCCGAACTGGTCGGCCGGTGGGACGGGACCGGGGACGTGAGATGCGGCTCGCCGGTCATTCGGCTGCGTGACGACTACACCTTCACCGCCAAGGACCTTCCCGTCGAGTGGAACGGCCCCGGACCGGATTCGAAGGTGACCCGCCGTTCGGCCGACGGGAAATGGCACGCGGTCAACAAGGACCCTGGGCTGCCGCCCTACCTGGTGCTCCGTTTCGACCACCGGAACGACCACGAGTTTCTGCCGTTCACCCTGGAGCAGGGAAAGCTGGAGGCGAACAAAACCGTCGCGGCGGACGGAGGGGAGTCCTATTCCTTCTCCTGTCACTTCCGACGTATCTCCGCAGACCCCGCCTTCGACAGATAACGGGCCCGCCCGAAGGTGTGACGCTGATCACAGCGCGAACCCGTGATGATTCGGTGCCCGGTTCCGCTGGCCTGTTGGGGGACGTGGAAGACCTGTGGTCCTCCCGAGGAGCCAGGGGACCGGGGGAACCACACCGGTTCACACACGAGGGGTGGTACCGATGGACCGAGTCAGCCGCACGCTGCGGGCCGCCGACATGAGCCGGTACGCCTCCGCGTTCGCAAGCCGCACGACCGCGAAGACGCGGCTCCCCCTCGACTTCTCCGCCGCCAGCCTGCGCATCGTCGACCGCGTGGTCGACGGCCTGCGGCAGGGCGCCGGCGACCCGGCCGGCGTCGCACCGGTCCTCCAGGAGCTCGGGGCGTACGTCGGCGAGGTGATCGTCCGGCACGCGCCGGCCCGCTGGGTCGACTTCGACGACATGACGTCCGACCTGTTCCGGCAGGCGGTCGGCGTCCGGACCCCCGACGGACGGGCCTGGAACCCGCTCGGCAAGGTGGTCAACCGCTTCGAGCTGGGCCCCGACGAATCCGCTCACGAGCTCTTCCTGCTGGTCCCGCGCCGTCCCAAGCCCCTCCCGCTGTCGCCGGGGACGGTGGACGGCCGGCGTCTGACAGCCGCGTAGGGTGATGCCCTGGGCAGCGCTACGCGGGAAGACCAGGGGAAGATCATTTGAGGGCGGACGACGCCACTCTGCAGCATGCGGTGGAACGCGCGCAGAACGGTGACGACGAGGCGTTCGCCGACGTGTACCGGATCGTGCAGCCGGGGCTTCTGGGATATCTGCGGGGGCTCGTCGGCGAGTACGCCGAGGACGTCGCCTCCGACGCGTGGCTCGAGATAGCCCGCGACCTGGCCCGCTTCCGCGGAGACGGTGCGGGCTTTCGCGGCTGGACCGCGACCATCGCCCGCCACCGCGCCCTCGACCATCTGCGGCGGCTGCGCTCCCGCCCGCGTACGGCCCCGTTCGAGCAGGAGGTCCTCGACCTGCCCTCGCCGGGGGAGACGGCGGGCGAGGCCCTGGAGGCGATGTCCACCGCCGAGGCCCTGGCCCTGGTCGCCGGGCTGCCCCGGGACCAGGCCGAGGCGGTGCTGCTGCGGGTGGTCGTCGGTCTCGACGGACCCGCCGCGGCCCGGGTGCTGGGCAAGCGGGTGGGGGCGGTGCGCTCCGCCGCCCACCGCGGGCTGAAGCGGCTCGCGAAGGACATGCTGGGATGAGTGGTGAAGACGGTATGCGGGAACACGAGGACGTCGAGGCAGCGCTGGCCGCGGCCCTGCGCCCCGGCGGCGTGGACGATGCCGCGGCCCGAGCGGCCGTCGCCGCGTTCCGCGCCGCCCGTGACACGGGCCTGCACGGGTCCCGGCGCACCCGACGCCGCGAGGACTGGCGGCCCGTACGGGAGCGCGGCACGGGACGCTCGCTGAAGACCGCGCTCGCGGCCCTGGCCGCGAGCCTGACCCTGGGCGGCGTGGCGTTCGCCGCGGCCGCGACGCATGAACCCCACGACGACACGGAGACCCGCGAACCCGACGCGAGTCGCAGCGCGACCGTTCCGCTGCCGCCGCGGTGGCCGGTGATCCCGTCGTCCGAGCCCCCGGGCTCAGGTCCGCCGGCCGCCCCTCGCGGAGCCTCCACCACGCCCGGCGACCCCCACCACGCGGCCCATCCGCCATGGTCGGGCGAAGCGCTCTGCCACGCGTACGAGAAATCCCCGGGCAAGGGAGGCAGGGCCATGGAGACCGCGGCCAGGGAGCGTCTGCTCGCCGCCGCCGGCAGGGACCTCGCGGCCTACTGCGACTCCCTCCTGGCGTCCGAGGCCCCGGACTCTCCCCCCGGGAGCGGACACCCCGCCCCCGCCAGGAGCCCCTTCGACAGCCACGCGCATCCCGAGGCGGGCCAAGCGCCCCACCGTCCTCCCACGTCCGCCGGGGACACGACGGCCTACGGCCGCGGCCGCTGACGAAGAGAGCCGCCTCGGGCCGCACGGGCCGACCCCAGCCCTTCGAAGCCCCGGCTCCCGGAGCGCGCGGCGCACCGCCTCATCGGGTCGTCAGGTGCCGAGGAGGCCCAGGAACACCAGCAGGTTGAGGACGACCGTCAGCGGGGCGGCGACCACGAAGCCGGCCCGTCGTGGCGGGACCCAGGCGGCGATCAGCAGGCCCAGGGAGACGAGGAGGCCGACCAGGAAGGTGGGGTAGGCCACGTCGAAGGCGGCGTCGAACCGGTGGGCCTCCGCCTCGCCGCAGGAGTCGCAGCCCATGGGCGAGAGCATCGCGACAAGCAGCGTGAAGAAGCCCAGCGGCAGGGTGAGCAGCGTCGAGAAGAGGGGCCCGATCCAGGAACCGGTGGCCGGTGCGGTGGGGGCGGCGGGTGTGTCGGGGAGGTTCGCAGGCATGGGGACAGGAAACCGCGCGGTGCCGCCGGGGCGGATGAGCTGTCGTACTCATCCGCCCCGCCGTCATGTGCCTAGTACGTCAGGATGCCCGGGTCCGAGACGTCCGAGGTGCCCGTCTCGATGTGGCCCGCGAGCCGGCGGAGGTAGTCCGCGTTCGAGGGGGTCGTGATCGTCACGTCGTACCAGCGGTGGCCGGCGGTCCGGGTGACGGTGTGGGTGACGGTGGCGCCCTTGGCGACCGAGAGGGTCGTGGGGGAGCCGCCGTAGGCGTCGGTGACGGTCACGGTCGTGGAGGTGCCCGCGTTCGTGAAGGTCAGGTCCAGGGCGCCGGTGCTCGCGTTGTGGCGGGCCGACACCTCCGGGACCGCCGTCTTGCCGGGGGAGCGGAAGCGGCGCAGGAAGCCGTTGGGGCCGTGGACCGTGAGGTCGGTGAGGCTCTTGGAGTACTTGGTGTTCCAGGTGTCCGTGATCGACTTGTTCGCCTCCGCCGTGTACGTCCACGGGGCGTCCGTGCGGTTCGCCGAGGTCACGTAGAACTGGGCGCCCGCCGCCGGACCGCCGCTGAAGGTGAGGCGGTAGGTGCCCGCCGTCACGTCCGCCGCGCCGTCCACGTACGGGGCGTACTTCAGCGGGCGGGTGGGCTTGCCGCCCGGCTCCTGGCGCGGCATCGTGCCGACCGCCGGGGCCGTGGCCAGGAAGTCCGGGTGACGGTTCTTGTCCGGCGGGTAGTAGCCGGCCGTCGGCGGGAGCGCGGCCGGCTGCGCGTCCGTGCGCGTGAAGTCGAACGCCGAGGTCAGGTCGCCGCAGATCGCGCGGCGCCAGGGCGAGATGTTGGGCTCGCGCACCCCGAAGCGGCTCTCCATGAAGCGGATCACCGAGGTGTGGTCGAAGGTCTCCGAGCAGGTGTAGCCGCCCTTGGACCAGGGGGAGACGACGATCATCGGGACGCGGGGGCCCAGGCCGTAGGGGCCGGCCACGTAGCCGGTCTTGCCGCCGAAGTAGTCGAGGGCGGTGGGGGCGGTCGAGAGGCCCTGCGAAGCCGAGCCGGGGGCGTAGGGCGGGACCACGTGGTCGAAGAAGCCGTCGTTCTCGTCGTACGTGATGAACAGGGCCGTACGGGCCCACACGTCCGGGTTCGAGGTCAGCGCGTCCAGGACCTGCGCGATGTACCAGGCGCCGTAGTTCGCGGGCCAGTTGGCGTGCTCGGAGAAGGCCTCGGGCGCGGCGATCCAGGAGATCTGGGGGAGGGTGCCCGCCTGGACGTCGGCGCGGAGCTTGTCGAAGAAGCCCTCGCCGGCCTTGGCGTTCGTGCCGGTGCGGGCCTTGTCGTACAGCGGGTTGCCGGGCTGGGCGTTCCGGTAGTTGTTGAAGTAGAGCAGGGAGTTGTCGCCGTAGTTGCCGCGGAAGGCGTCGTTGATCCAGCCCCAGGAGCCGGCGGCGTTCAGGCCGTCGCCGATGTCCTGGTAGACCTTCCAGGAGACGCCGGCCGCCTCCAGGCGCTCGGGGTAGGTGGTCCAGCCGTAGCCCGCCTCGGCGTTGTTCAGGACGGGGCCGCCGCCCGTGCCGTCGTTGCCGACGTAACCGGTCCACATGTAGTAGCGGTTGGGGTCGGTCGCGCCGATGAACGAGCAGTGGTACGCGTCGCAGATGGTGAAGGCGTCGGCGAGCGCGTAGTGGAACGGGACGTCCTCACGGGTGAGGTGCGCCATCGTGGCCTTGGTCTTGGCCGGGATCCAGTTGTCGTACTTGCCCTTGTTGAAGGCGCTCTGGCCGCCCGCCCAGTCGTGGTTGAGGCCCTGGAGGTACTCCATGCCCAGCTTGTCGCTGGTCGGCCGGAAGGGGAGCGTGACCTTGTTGCCGTCCGACTGGTTCCAGACCGACTTTCCGCTGGGCAGGGTCACGGGGCGCGGGTCGCCGAAGCCCCGTACGCCCTTCATCGCCCCGAAATAGTGGTCGAAGGAACGATTCTCCTGCATCAGGACCACGATGTGGTCGATGTCCTGGATCGTGCCGGTGGAGCCCTGCGCCGGTATCGCGGCGGCGCGGGCGATGCTCTCCGAGAGCATCGTGAACGCGGCGGCGCCGCCGGTCAGCTGAAGGAACCGGCGGCGGTTGAGGTCGGCCATGGGGGAGTTGCCCTCCGGGTGTGAGTACGACGGTGGGGGTGCGGGTGCGACGGCCGGGCGGGCCGGCCGACGGGCGCCCCACAGGAGAGCGCCCGTGAACCACCGCCCGGCGGCCGTCCCATGACTGCCCGTCGTACGGCAGACGAACCCCCCGTGCCCGCACGTGAAAACTCACAACCGAACGCCCCCGGTGGGTCGATGACCACCAGGGGCGTACGGGAACCAACAGAAAACCACGCTCCGACGAGCGCGCCGGACTACTCGACGACGAGCTCGACCTCGATGTTCCCGCGGGTGGCCTTCGAGTACGGGCAGAAGGCGTGCGTCTTCTTCAGGAGGGCGAGGCCGGCCTCCCCCTGGAGGTGGTCGGGGAACTCGGCGCGCATCACGACCGCGAGGCCGAAGCCGCCGTCCGCCGCGTCCTTGCCGATGGAGACCTCGGCGGTGACGGAGGCCTCGGAGATGTCGATCTTCTCCTGGCGGGCGACGACGCCCATGGCGCTGGCGAAGCAGGCCGCGTACCCGGCGGCGAAGAGCTGCTCGGGGTTGGTGCCCTGGCCGTTGCCGCCGAGCGCCTGCGGGTGGGCGAGGGGGAGGTCGATGTGGCCGTCGGAGCTGACGGCGCGGCCCTCGCGGCCGTTGGCGGTGGCGACGGCGGTGTAGATCGCGTCCATGGGTGTTCTTCCGTCCTGTCCGGGGTCCGGGAAGTGCTGACCACTCATTTGTAGCGCACGATTCAGTTGTGCACAACTTAATCGCGTGTGAGGAGCCTCGCGTATCCTGGAGCCATGGAGACGCTCGACTCGGTCCCGGACGCCGACTTCCTCCGGCTCGACCACCAGATCTGCTTCTCGCTGCACGCGGCGACCCGCGCCTTCAACGGCGTCTACCGCGAGGCCCTCAAGGAGCTCGGGCTCACCTATCCCCAGTACCTGGCCATGCTCGTGCTCTGGGAGCACGGTGAGCTGCCCGTGAAGGGGATCGGCGAGCGTCTGCGGCTCGACTCCGGGACCCTGTCGCCGCTGCTCAAGAGGCTCGAAGCGGCCGGATACGTCGAGCGGCGCCGCAGCCCCGAGGACGAGCGGTCCGTCACCGTCCGCCTCACCGGCGACGGCACCGCCCTGCGCGAGAAGGCCCTCGGCGTGCCGCGCCGGATCGCCGCCGCCACGGGCCTCGGGCTCGACGAGATCGTCGAGCTGCGGGAGCGCCTCGACGCGCTCGCCGCCCGGCTTGACGCGGTCGACCCGGACGACCTCGCGTCCTGCGCGACCGCTCTCTGAGCCCCGGGCCCGGCCCGACGCCGAGCGCCTGGCGGAGGAGGTCCATCGTCACGCATAGCGATGGCGTGATGACGTATCGTCATCATCCGTGTGCTCTTCAGATCCGACTCGATCTTCCGTGACGGTGCCGCTCGCGGTGGAGCCGTCGTGACCGCCGCGACCCATGGCGACGCCCCCGGAGCATGGCCGCTGCTCGGCCACCTGCCGTACCTGGCCGGCGGCCCGCTGGCCTTTCTCGACTCGCTGCCCGCCCACGGCGATGTCGTCCGCATCCGGATGGGCCCCCGCGAGGTCCATGTGGTGAGCGATCCCGCGCTCGTCCGCCACGTCCTCACCGACCGCCGTACCTTCGACCGGGCCGGAGCGGCGTACGAGAAGGTGCGGGCGGTCCTGGGCAAGGGGCTCGCCACCTGCCCGAACGCCGAGCACCGAGGGCAGCGCCTGACCCTCCAGCCCGCCTTCCACCACACGCTCATGGCCCGGTACGCCGAGGTCATGGAGGCCGAGACCACGGCCCTGACCGCCCGCTGGCGGCCGGGCGCCGTCGTCGACGTCACCGAGGAGGCCTTCCGCCTCACCACCGCCGTCGTCGTCCGGGCGCTCTTCTCCACCGGTCTCACCCACCACACCACCGAGGTGCTGCGCGCCGCCCTCGACGTGCTCCTGCGCGGGCTCTACGTCCGGGTCGCGGCGCCCGCCGTCGACCTCGTCCCCTCGCCGGGCCGCCGCCGCTACCGCCGTGCCCTGGCCCGCTGGCGCGCCGAGGTCGCCGCCATCATCGCCGCGTACCGGGCCGGGGGAACCGACCGCGGCGACGTCCTCTCCCTGCTGCTCGCCGCCCGTGACGACCAGGGGAGGCCCCTCTCCGAGGAGCAGCTGGCCGACCAGGTCGCCACCTTCGTCCTGGCCGGGGCCGAGACCACCTCCTCGGCCGTCGCCTGGGCGCTGCGACTCGTGATCGACCACCCCGAGGCGGCCGCCCGGTTATACGCCGAGGTCGACGGCGTCCTCGCCGGACGCCCCGCCGCCCACGCCGACCTGCCCGCGCTGCCGTACGCGGCGGACGTGGTGCGCGAGGCGCTCCGCCTCTATCCGCCGAGCTGGGTGGTGAACCGTACCGCCGTCGAGGACACCGAGCTCGCCGGGCGGCACCTCCCGGCCGGGACCGCCGTCATGTGCTGCCTCTACCTGGTCCACCGGCGCCCCGACCTCTTCCGCGACCCGACGCGCTTCGATCCGGGCCGCTGGGCGGAGGGCGGCGTGCCGCGCGACGCCTTCGTCCCGTTCGGCCTGGGGGCGGGCAAGTGCATCGGCGACGCCTTCGCGATGACCGAGGCCACCCTCGTCCTCGCCTCCGTCGCCGCCCGCTGGCACCTCACCCCCGCCTCCCCGCGGCCGCTCCGCCCCGTCCCCCGTGCCGTGCTCTCCCCGGGGCCGCTCCCCATGCGCCTCACCACCCGCCCCTTCATCAAAACGTAAGGATCAATGGCGGTTGGCGCTCCTATACTCGCCTCATGTCCGACATCAGCATCCGGCGCGCCACCGCCGACGACTCCCCACGGCTCACCCGGCTCGTCCGGACCTCCCGGGCCTACCGGGGCGACTACGCCGCCATGGTCGAGGGCTACCAGGTCGGCGGGCCGTACATCGAGCACCACCCCGTCTACGTCGCCGTCGACGAGGCCGACGGCGGCCGTGTCCTCGGGTTCTACGCGCTCCTCGTCGACGAGGCCGAGCTCGACCTCGCATTCGTCGCCGACGCCGCCCAGGGGCTCGGCATAGGCCGGCTCCTCATGGAGCACATGACCGAGCAGGCCAGGGCCGCCGGGCTCGGCTCCGTCCGGGTCGTCGCCCATCCGCCCGCCGAGGAGTTCTACCTGCGGACCGGCGCCGTCCGCACCGGCACCGTGCGGCCCACCGGAGGCATCCACTGGGAGCGCCCCGAGCTGCGGTACGACATCGCGTGACCGCCACCCAGGACACCGAGAAGCAGGAGCAGGACCGCCGCAAGGTCTTCGCCGACCTGACCCCGCTGCGGACCTCCGCGCACTACCGCCGCCTCTGGTTCGGGAACACCGTCTCCTGGGTCGGCCAGGGCATGACGTCGCTCGCCGTCTCCCTCCAGGTGTACGACATCACCCGCTCGCCCTTCTCCGTCGGGCTCGTCGGGCTCTTCTCCCTCGTCCCGCTCGTCGTCTTCGGCCTGTACGGCGGCGCCATCGCCGACACCGTCGACCGCCGCAAGCTCGGCCTCGCCAGCGCGAGCGGCTCCGCCGTGCTCTCCGTCGCCCTCGCCGGCGCCGCGATCGCCGGCTTCCACCACGTGTGGTTCCTGTACGGGATCGTCGCCCTCCAGGCCGTGTGCACCGCCCTCAACTCGCCCGCCCGCTCGGCGATGATCCCCCGGCTCCTGCCGCCCGAGCAGCTGCGCGCCGCCAACGCGCTCAACTCGATGGTCATGACCTTCGGCATGCTCGTCGGGCCGAGCCTCGGCGGCCTGATCGTGGGGCTCGCCGGCTACCAGACGGCGTACCTCGTGGACGTCGCCGCCTTCTCCGCGAGCCTGTACGCCATGTGGCGGCTGCCGTCGATGCTCCCGGAGCGGACCGGCGGCACGAGGGCGTCCGTCCTCGACGGGCTGCGGTTCCTCGCCACCCGCCCCAACCTGCGCATGACGTTCTTCTCGGACTTCTGCGCGATGATCCTCGCCCACCCCCGCGCCCTGTTCCCGGCCGTCGCCGTCCTCTGGTTCGGCGGCGACGCGAAGACCACCGGACTCCTCGTCGCCGCGCCCGCGTTCGGGGCGCTCCTCGGCGGCGTCCTCTCCGGCTGGCAGGGCCGCATCCGCCACCACGGGCAGGCGATCCTCCTCGCCGTCGCCTCCTGGGGCACCGCCATCGCCGTCTTCGGGCTGACCCGGAACCTGTGGCTCGGGCTGCTGCTGCTCGCCGTCGCCGGCTACTCCGACACCGTCTCGATGATCTTCCGGAACACGATGATGCAGGTCGCCGCCCCGGACGAGATGCGCGGCCGGCTCCAGGGCGTCTTCATCGTGGTCGTCGCGGGCGGGCCCCGGCTCGGCGACTTCCTCGCGGGCTCCGTCGCCGACCTCACCTCGCCCGCGGTCGCCATCACCGGCGGCGGCATCGCCTGCGTCCTGGCGATCGGACTCCTCGCCCTCTACGGGCGCGGATTCCGCCGCTATGACGCACTCGATCCGACTCCGTGACCGTATGCACCCAACGACCCCTGTGCTCCTGGCGGTTGGCCGCCACGGCACATAACCGCCAGGAGTGACAGGGGTCAACTCCCGCCCCACGGGCCAAGACTCCTCGCGGCACCCGGAACCACCCCCGAACCCCGGGTCCGCGAGGAGTTCCCACGATGACGTCGAGGACCGCACCCTTCGACAGAGGGAGGGCCGCGCTGCTCGCCGCGGGCCTCTCCCTCGCGATGCTCTCGGCCGGGCAGACCGCCGCCGCCGCGAACACCGCCCCCACCGTTCCGGACACCTTCAAGGCGCCCGCGACGAGCAGCACCGTCACCCTCGTCACCGGCGACCGCGTCACCCTCACCGAGCTCGGCGACGGCGCCAGGACCGTCACCGTCGACCGGGCGAAGGGCGCCACCGGCGCGATCCGCAGCCGGACCGTGAACGGCCGCGTCACCGTCGTCCCCGACGAGGCCCGCCCCTACCTGGACTCCGGCGCCCTCGACCCGCGCCTCTTCGACGTCACCGGCCTCGTCGAGCAGGGCATCACCGGCGAACTCCCGCTGATCGTCACGTACGGAGCCAAGGCCGCCCGCAGCGGCGCCGCCGCCCCGCGCGGCACCGAGACCGTCCGTACCCTGCCCAGCATCGGCGGCGCCGCCGTCACCGCCACCGACCCCGCCGCCTTCTGGCAGGGCTTCACCGCGCGCGGCACCCGGACCGCCCGCGCCGCCGACCCCGGTCTCGGCAAGGTGTGGCTCGACGGCCGCGTCGACGCCGCCATGGCCGAGTCCAACACCCAGATCGGCACCCCGAAGGCCTGGGAGGCCGGGCTCACCGGCAAGGGCGTCAAGGTCGCCGTCCTCGACACCGGCGCCGACCTCGGCCACCCCGACCTCGCGGGCCGGATCGCCGAGACCAGGTCCTTCATCGAGGGCCAGGAGGTCGCCGACCGCGACGGCCACGGCACGCACGTCACCTCCACCGTCGGCGGCTCCGGCGCCGCGAGCGACGGCAAGGAGAAGGGCGTCGCCCCCGGCGCCACCCTCGCCGTCGGCAAGGTCCTCAGCGACGAGGGCTCCGGCACCGAGTCGCAGATCATCGCGGGCATGGAATGGGCCGCCAAGGACATCGACGCGAAGATCGTCTCGATGAGCCTCGGCTCCCGCGAACCCAGCGACGGCACCGACCCGATGGCCCAGGCCGTCAACACGCTCTCCGCCGAGACCGGCGCCCTCTTCGTCATCGCCGCCGGGAACTCCGGCTACCCCGGCTCCATCGGCTCGCCCGGCGCCGCCGACTCCGCGCTCACCGTCGGCGCCGTCGACTCCGCCGACCGCGCCGCCTACTTCACCAGCCAGGGCCCCCGCCACGGCGACCAGGCCCTCAAGCCCGACGTGTCGGCGCCCGGCGTGGGCATCCTCGCCGCCCGCTCCCAGCTCGCCGCCGGCAGCGGCCTCTACACCTCGATGAGCGGGACGTCGATGGCGACCCCGCACGTCGCCGGCGTCGCCGGGCTGCTCGCCGAGAAGCACCCCGACTGGACCGGCGCCCAGCTCAAGAACGCGCTGATGTCCTCCTCGAAGACCCTCGACGCCGGGGCGTACGAGCTCGGCGCCGGCCGGGTCGACGTCGCCGCCGCGATCGCCGCGAACGTCACCGCCACCGGCTCCGCCGACCTGGGCTTCACCTCCTGGCCGTACGAGGCGAGCAAGCCGGTCACCAGGACCGTCACCTACACCAACTCCTCCGACTCCCCGGTCGAGTTGAACCTCGCCGTCGAGGGCATGCCCGCCGGTGTCGCGACCCTGGCCGCCACCGCCCTCACCGTCCCCGCCCACGGCTCCGCCTCCACCACGGTCACCGGCGACGGCACGAAGGCCCCCGTCGGACAGTCCTCTGGGCGCATCACCGCCACCACCGGCGGGACGCCCGTCGCGCACAGCGCGCTCGGCCTGGTGAAGGAGGAGGAGCGCTACACCCTCACCGTCCACGTCAAGGATCGCGACGGCGCCCCCACCGCCGCCCACCTCGGCGTGCAGAAGCTCGCCGGGGGCGAGGACCCGTTCCCGGCCGCCGTCGGCGCGTCCGGCACCCTCGAACTGCGCCTCAAGCCCGGCACGTACACCGTCGACACCTTCCTCGACGTCCGCGGCTCCCACGGCGCGGACTCCCTCGGCCTCGGCTTCCTCACCGAGCCTGAGATCGTCCTCGACCGCGACCGCGAGATCACCCTCGACGGGCGGCGGCTCCGCGAGATCCGCGCCGAGGTCGAGAAGCGCACCGAGACCCGCCAGCTCCTCATGGAGTTCGACCGCGAGGCGAACGGCGCCTCCTACGGCGGAGCCGTCCAGGTCCCCGCGATGTACGACTCGATCTTCGCCGCACCCACCCGGAAGCCCGCCACCGGCACCTTCGAGTACCGGACCGTCTGGCGCCTCGGCAAGCCGCTCCTGGAAGCGTCCGTCGACGGCGTCCGGCTCTCCGACGCCACCCCGCAGGCCGGCGCCACCCTCCTCGAAGGCCGCCACCGCCTCGGCCTCGCCGACGCGGGCACCGGCACCCCCGCCGAGTACACCGGCAAGGACGTCACCGGCAAGGCCGTGCTCGTCCGGCTCACCGAGGGCGCCGACCCGACGCGGCTCGCCCAGACCGCCCAGGACGCGGGCGCCAAGGCCCTGTTCGTCACCGACGACCGGCCCGGCCGGCTCATGAAGTGGTTCGGCACCGACACCTACGAGGACCGGCCGCTCGCCGTCGCCACCGTCACCGCCGCCGACGCCGCCCGGCTCGCCGCCGGGGCCGCCCGCGGCCTGCGCGTCGACCTCACCGGCACCCGCTTCACCCCGTACACCTACGACCTCTCCGAGGGACACCCGGGCGCCATCGGCACGGACCTGGTCTTCCGGCCGGACGAGGACGAACTCGCCACCATCGACTCCACGTTCCGCATGCCGACCCGGCGCAAGGAGCTCGGCGGCGAGTTCCGCTACTCGCTCACCGACACCTTCCGGATCGGCTTCGGCTTCAAGGAGTGGATCGCCTTCCCGACCGAGCGCACCGAGTACGTCTCCACCGGCACCGGCCAGCGCTGGCACGAGTCCGTCGACCTCGGCGACTCCCTGGAGCAGCGCGGCGGGCAGTCCGTCTACCGGGGCGGCAGCCGCGTCGGCCTCGACTGGTTCGGCCCCGTCTGGCACCCCTGGCTGGGCACCGGCCTCGGCTGGGGCCAGCAGCGCACCGGCAACGACCTGCGCTTCAACACCCCCGGCTGGGGCGACTCCGGCGGCGACCACACCGGCTTCGGCAACGTGTGGAACGACGACACGATGAGCCAGTACACCGAGGTGTACGTGAACGGCGTCCGCGTCGACCGCAAGAAGAGCTCCGGCGCCTACGCCTGGGACGCGCCGGCGGAGGAGGCCACGTACAAGGTCGTCACCGACACCGCCCTCGACGCGGACCGCTGGCGGCTCGCCACCAAGGGCCACAGCGAGTGGACCTTCCGCTCCGCCGAGACCCCGTCCGACCAGGTCACCTATCTGCCGCTGCTCAACCTCGGACTCGACCTGGACACCGACCTGTACGGCGACGTCCGCGCCGGCAGCCGGCTGCCCGTCGGGATCTCCGCCGAGTACGTGGAGGGCGCCACCGGCACCGGCACGATCGGCACCGGCACCCTGGAGGTCTCCTACGACGAGGGCACGACCTGGACGAAGGTCGCGCTCAAGAAGTCGTGGCGGGGCGCCTCCTGGACCGGTGAGCTGCGGATCCCCGCCGGCGCGGGCTCCGTCTCGCTGCGGGCCGGGGCGAGCGACGACCGGGGCGGCTCCGTGACGCAGGAGCTGATCCGCGCGGTCGGCGTGAAGTAGACGGGTACGTGCGGATGGCCGGGCCCCTTGCGATCAGGGGCCCGGCCCTCACGCGGTCAACGTGCGCCGGGCAACGCCTTCTTCAGCACCTTGCCCATGTCGTTGCGGGGGAGGGCGTCGAGGTAGCGGACCACCCGGGGGCGCTTGTGCGGGGCGAGCAGCCCCGCCACGTGGTCGGCCAGGTCCGCCTCGGCCGGCGGCTTCTCCCCGTCCTGCGGCACCACCCAGGCCACGATCCGCTCGCCCAGGTCCGGATCGGGCTCGCCCGTGACGGCGGCCTCCCGGACCTCGGGGTGGTCGAGCAGCGCGTTCTCGATCTCGCCCGCCCCGATCTTGTAGCCGCCGCTCTTGATGAGGTCCGTCGCCTTCCGGCCCACCAGACGCACCCCGCCGTCCGCCTCACGGACCGCCATGTCGCCGGTACGGAACCAGTCGCCGTCGAAGGCGGCGGCCGTCGCGTCCGGCCGGTTGAGATAGCCGGAGAACAGGTTCGGTCCGCGCACCTGCACCTCGCCGACCGACTCCCCGTCGAGCTCCCGCAGCACGGAACCGTCCTCGTCCACGAGCCGCAGGTCCACGCCCGCGAGCGGGGTCCCGACGGTCCCCGGGCGGGGCTCGCCGCCCGGCCGCACGCTGGTGTTCATCAGCGTCTCGGTCATCCCGTACCGCTCCACGACAGTCCGGCCCGTCGCGGCGGTGATCCGCTCGTGGTCGTGCACGGGGAGCGCGGCGGATCCGGAGACGAGGAGCCGGGCGCGGGCCAGGGCGTCGGTGAGGCCCGTGTCCCCGGCCAGGGCGTCGGCGATCCGGTGGTACATCGTCGGTACGCCGAAGAGCATGGTCCCGCCGCCGGCCAGCTCCCGCCGGACGCCGTCCACCGAGAAGGCCCCCAGGTGCCGGACCTCGCCGCCGCGCCGCAGCGGGCCCAGGACGCCGAGGACGAGCCCGTGGACGTGGAACAGCGGCAGCGCGTGCACCAGGACGTCGTCCTCCGTCCAGGACCAGGCCTTGGCCAGCGCGTCGAGGGAGGCGGCGACGGCCCGGTGCGAGAGGAGCACGCCCTTCGGGGGGCCGGTGGTGCCGGAGGTGTAGACGACGAGGGCGGGGGACTCGGGGTCCACGGGCGGCCACGGGGCCGCCTCGGGGCCGGTGAGCTCGACGTCGACGCGGGGGAGCGCGGTCGGCAGTTCGTCCTCCGGCCCCGCGAGGACGAGGTCGGGCGCGCTGTCGCCGAGGATGTGCGCCAGCTCCCGCTCACCGGTGCGGGGATTGAGCGGGACGGCGGGCACGCCGGCGAGCAGGGCGGCGACGACGGCGACGGCGGTACGGGCGGTGGGCGTCGCCCAGACGGCGACGCGCCGGGCGGTACGGATGCGGGCGGCGAGGGCGGAGGCGGCGCGGGCGAGTTCGTCGTAGGTCAGGACGTCCGCGCCGAAGCGGAGGGCGGGGCGGTCGGACGGGTCCTGCAGGGCGGGCAAGAGCGCACTCACCGGTCGTACTCCTCGGGTCGTCGACGGCAGGGGCTACCAGGAGGGATTCTGCCCGTGCCGCGGGCGCGGCGTGGCCGATGACCCAGGTCGGGGACGACTCCGCGGCGGGCGCGGGGGCCTCTACGTGCGGTCCGCCGTGACCTTGGCCGCCCGCTCCAGGTCCGGTTCCTCGCCGCCCGGGCGGATCCCCCGCATCCGCCCGTACGCGTACACACACCCCGCAAGCGCCAGGTCCGAAAGCAGCATGAAGCCGATCGAGTACGAGCCTTTCGCGCTGTAGATCGCGCCCATCACCAGCGGCGGCAGGAAGCCGCCGAGGCCGCCCATCGCGCCGACGATGCCCGTCACACTGCCGACCTTGGCCTGCGGGGTGACCTGGGAGACCAGGGCGAAGACGGAGCCGCTCGCCGTGCCGAGCCCGGCGGCCATGACGAGGAGGGCCGTCGTGCCGCCCGGGTTCAGGGGCGGGTCGAAGGCCTGGACGATCGCGAGGAGGGCGACCACCCCGAGCGCGACGGCCGTGACGAGCGCCGGGTGGATCCGGTCCGAGAGCCAGCCGCCGATCGGCCGGAACACGACCGTCACCAGGGCGAATCCGGCCGCCTTCGTGCCCGCGTCCGTCGGGTCGAGCTCGTACCAGGTCTTCAGGTACGTCGGCAGGTACACACCGAACGCCACGATGCCGCCGAACCCGATCGCGTACAGCGCCGACAGCTCCCAGGTCACCCGCAGCCGGGCCGCCGAGCCCAGCCGGGTCGCCAGGGACGCCGTCGGTACCGGGCGGTCCGGGCGGTCCGTGATCAGGAACGCGGCGAGGACCGCGTACGCCGCCAGCGCGACCGCCACCACGATGAACGGCAGGTTCTCGCCGTGCTTGGCGATCCGGGGCGTGAAGTAGCCGGAGAGCGCCACCCCGCCCATGCCCATGCCGAACACGCCGAGCGCCAGACCGCGCTTGGCCGGCGGGAACCAGGAGTTGACCAGCGGGATGCCGATGGCGAACGTCGTGCCGCCGAGGCCGAGGAGGAAGCCGACGACCAGCATCAGGCCGTAGCTGTCCTTCACCACGATCAACAGCAGCACCGGGACGATCGTCAGCGCCGACACCAGCGGGAACATCAGCTTCGCCCCGTACCTGTCGGTCAGCGCCCCCGCCGGGATGCGGCCGACGGAGCCGACCAGGACGGGCACCGCCACGAGCAGCGACTGCTGGAAGGAGCTGAGTTCCAGCCGGTCGCCGTACCAGCTCGCGATCGGTGCGATCAGGTCCCAGGCCCAGAAGGTGAGCGTGAAACCGATCGTGGCCATCACCAGATTGCGGTAGGCCGCCGCTGTCGGGGGCTTGGTCTCGGTGGTCACGTCCTCAGTCAAGATCCCGGGACCCCGCCTGGCGCGCCGGGTTGGGCCGTACGGGTCAGGGCCAGGTCACCGTCGTCGGCGGCGTCGCGTCGTCCTCCACGCGCAGCCGGGCGCCGCCCTCTCCCGCCGCCACCTCGACCGTGATCGCACCGACCCCGGCCCGCCGGTGCGCCGCCGCGAGCGCCCCGCGGAGCACGGCGAGGAGCTTGTCCGCCGTCTCCGCGTCGACGAGCGTGTCGACCGCGCCGGAGAAGTGCACGGACGGCTGGAAGCCCAGCAGGGCCGCCGCACCGCCGGTCTCGCGCAGCACCCGCCCCCGGAAGGAGGCCGGCGCGTCCGCGGGCGGCTGCTGGAGGGCGAAGATGGTCGTGCGGACCTCCTGGATCGTCGAGTCCAGTTCGTCCACGGCCCGGCCGAGCAGCGCGTCCTCGTCGGAGGAGCCAGCGGCCCGCCGGCGGGTGGACTCCAGCATCATCTCGGTGGCGAACAGCCGCTGCACCACCAGGTCGTGCAGGTCCCGGGCGATCCGGTCGCGGTCCTCGAAGACGGCGAGCCGCTCCCGGTCGTGCCGCGCGTCCGCGAGGACCAGCGCGAGCGCCGCCTGCGAGGCGAACTGCGAGGCGAGCAGCCGGTCCACGGCCGAGTAGGGCGCGCCGCCGCGCCGTCGGGGCAGAGCGAGGGTGCCGATGAGCTTCCCGCCGCTCTGCAGCGGCAGCATCATCGACGGCCCGAAGCGGGACCGCACAGGGGTGGTCATCCGGGGGTCCGTCGCCGAGTCCTCGATGAAGACCGGCTCCCCGCCGAGGAGCTGGACCAGGACCGGGGAGCCGGGCGCGATCGTCGTGCCGACCAGGTCCCCCGGGTCGTCCGTGGTGGAGGCGGCGACGATCTCCATCCCGCCCTCCTCGGTGGGCTGGAGGACCACCCCGGCCGAGGCGCCGGCGAGGATGCGGGCCCGCTCGGCGACCGTCGTCAGGGCGTTCTCGGCGGGGGCGCCGGTGAGCAGGGCCGTCGTCACCGCGGCCGCGCCCTCGATCCAGCGCTCCCGCTGCCTTGCGGTCTCGTACAGCCGGGCGTTGCCGATGGCGATCCCGGCCTGGGAGGCGAGCACCCGCAGCAGGGCGAGGTCCTCCTCGGTGAAGCCGCCCGCGCGCTTCTCGGTGAGGTGCAGATTGCCGAAGACCTGGGTGTGCACCCGGATCGGGACGCCGAGCCGGTCCCGGGTGACGCCGGCCGGGTGCGCATCGGCCGTCAGGTCGTCGAGGCGGCCGATCCGCTGCCGCTCCTCGTCCGTCATGCCGGAGGTGAAGAGCTCGGTGAGGCGGTGGCGCTCGGGGTCGACGACCCCCCGCCCCCCCGGGCGGGGGCCGGGGCGCGCGGGGGGGGGGGACCCCAGGGGGCGGTGGGGTATAAAAA